>NZ_JBIWKB010000048.1:0-70702 GCF_044765425.1 Streptomyces sp. NPDC102462
AAGCGAGCCGAGCACCGCGATGCGCCACCACCAACCACGGCAGTCCTCACGATCTCCAGACCGAACACCACCTAAGTCACCGGCATTGGGCCTAGGCGGGCTCGCTGCCCGTCCGAGCCGGAGCGGGTCGTGCGAGGCCCGCGAGGAGGACGTCGACCATGTGGCGGGCGCGGTAGTCGGGGAACGTCCCCGCTCCGATGCACAGGTTGCCGACGGCGATCATCAGGTCCAGGGGGCGTACGTCCGCACGCGTCTGGCCGGCGTCCGCGGACGCCCGCAGCAGCTGATCGAGCACCGGGACCAAGCGGTGGACGAACTCGGCGTGCAGGCTTTCGTAGCCTGCCTGGTCGGATTGCAGGGCCTCGGCCAGGCCGTGCTTGGTGACCAGGAAGTCGGTGAACCGGGCCACCCATGCCCGAAGGGCCTCGTAGGGGGTTTCGGGAGTCCGGCCGGGAGCGGTGGGCTGTGGCGCGGCGAGCGCGTCGAGTTGGTGGCGGAAGACCGCGACGACCAGGTCGGAGCGGGTGGGGAAGTGGCGATAGAGGGTCCCCATGCCGACGCCGGCCTCCGCGGCGATGTCCCGCACCGGCGCGTCGATCCCGGCGCGCACGAACACGGCCGCGGCGGCGTCGAGAAGGGTCTGTGCGTTGCGGCGCGCGTCCGAGCGCTTGCGCCGGCCGACCACGGCCTGCGGCGACTCAGCCGATGACACTGCGGGAACCTCCAGCCTCGTCGAGCGGAGCGATGCTCTGCAGATTGATGTGGAGTGTTGCTCCGGTTGCATCATGCCAGACCGTGGCGCGTCCTGGCCGTCACCCGTGTCTGCTGGGCAAGGACCTTTGCCCCTGTGGGCACCCCCGCTTGCAAAGCGGAGCGATGCTCCATATGGTGTAGCGGAGCGGCGCTCCACATAACTGGTGGTGCCAGACGCCGCGCAGCCTGGGCTCACTGGGCCGTTTGAGAAAGGCATTCACCTCATGAGCGACACCACGTACGCCGACGGCGGCAACGACTTCACCGCCCCGGTCATCTCTGTCAGCCCCATCGCCCTGGCCGCCCCGGACCGCGGCCAGGACCTGCGGGTACGGGTCACAGCGCCGGCGACCGGCCACCACCTGCCCGTCATCGTCTTCTCGCACGGCATGACCTTGACCATGGACGATTACGCACCGCTGGCCGGCTTCTGGGCCGCCCACGGGTTTGTCGTCATCCAGCCCACCCATCTCGACTCGCTGGGACTGCTCCCCGACGACCCGCGCAACCCGCTCATCTGGCGTATCCGCACCAGCGATCTGACCGGGATCCTGGACCAGCTCGACACCGTCGAAGCCGGCGTACCGGGGCTGGCCGGCCGCATCGACCGTGACCGTATTGCGGTCGCCGGACATTCCTGGGGCGCACAGACCGCCAGCACCCTCGTGGGCGCACGGGTCGTCGACGCCGACGGCATTCCCGGTGAGAGCATGAGCGACTCGCGTGTGAAGGCGGCGGTACTGCTGTGCCTGCCCGGTACCGGCGGCGCCGACCTGAGCCCGCTCGCGGTCCAGTACTTCCCGTTCATGAGCCCTGATTTCGCCGAGTTGAAGACGCCCAGCCTCATGGTCGCCGGTGACCATGACCAGTCCCCGCTGACGGTGCGCGGTCCGGACTGGTTCACCGACGGCTACCGCCTCGGCCCGGGCGTCACCGATCTGCTGACCCTGTTCGGCGCGGAACACGGACTCGGCGGTATCCATGGCTCCCACGACACACGCACCACCGACGAAAACCCCGAGCGTGTCGCGCTCGTCCAGAACGCCACGCTGGCGTACCTGCGTACCGCGCTGGGCCTCGACAACGACGCCTGGCCCACCGCCCGTCGGTCTCTGGCCGCGGCCGTCGACCCGCTGGGAAGCATCGACTCGAAGTGACCAAACCCCTCGCAATCGGTGCGGGCATCTCGCCCCGACGTGCCGCTGGCCCGGCGTGAGTACGCAACTCACGGCCTTCCCTACGACGATGCCTCCTGCTGACCCAGCAGCCCCCAGGACCGCTCGTTCCACGACGTCGCCCACCGGGGCGGCGTAGACAGCCAAGGGAAAAATCATGATCGTTGTCACCGGTGCGACCGGCGCGCTGAACGGCACCACCGTCGAGCACCTTCTCAAGCGCGTGCCCGCCGAGCAGATCGGCGTCAGTGTCCGCGATGCCGGCAAGGCGCGGCACTTCGCCGACCGCGGCGTGCGGGTACGCCAGGGTTCCTACGAGGACCCGGCCGCGTTGCGGCACTCCTTCGAGGGAGCCGAGCAGGTCCTGCTCGTCTCCTCCAGCGATCCGCATGCCGGTGCCGTCGCCCTGCATCGCGTCGGCATCGAGGCCGCCGTCGCAGCAGGAGCCCGGCGCATCCTCTAAGGTCGCCTCCGGCACCCCGGAGGGCATGGCGCGGATGACGCTGACCACCTTCCAGGCCGCCCGGGAAGGCCGCTTCGCCGGAGTCGATCCGCTGCTCGCCGAGCTGCTGGGCCGGGAACCCCGCAGCGTCGCCGACCAACTCGCGGACACGAAGGCCGCCTGAAAGAGGGGCCAGCGGCGTGCTCAACAGGGGGCGTGCCGGGCTGCGTGGTCGGTGTGCGGGGCCGCCCCGGCGGAGGCTGCCGCGGGTGCGTTCGGCGGCGTCGGTGACGAGGCCGGCGCGCATGTGGTCCGCGATCGCCCACCCGGCCGGGCGGCGTGAGGCGAGGGGCGCTGCTCGTTCAGCGGCGGCTTGTGGCCTGCTTGCTGGACCATGCGGTGGCGTCAGCTCCGTATCGAGCCAAGAGATGTGCGAACTGGATCCGCTCCTCCGGCGACCAGGCGGCGGTGATCTCCAGGAACGCCTTGCGCTGTTCAGCGGCGAAGCGGTTGCGTTCGGCCTCGCCGTGCTCGGTGAGTTCGAGCACGGTGCGGCGTCCGTCGGACTGGGACGCCGTCCGGCGCAGCAGCCCGTCCTCAATGCAGGCGGCGACGGTCCGGCTGGCCACCGGCTGGGCGACGCCCATCTCGGCAGCGAGCCCACCGACGGTCGTCTCGCCCGGCGCATCGGCGATCACATTGAGTACCAGGTTGCGGGAGAGGTCCTTGCTCGACGCAGGTGCGCGTCGTCGCAGACGTGACAGCGCCGGGCCGATCTGGTCCAACACCGGGTCGTCGGAGGGCTGCTCGGAGAAGGACGCGCTGCTCATGTACCGAGTCTAGGCCAGGGCCGCCCATTTGCATATCGCCGGACAAGTACATAGCATCTGGTATGTAAATCTTGAACGAGCGAGGAAACGAGGCGGACCGCTATGGCGCTCACCGCGATCACCAACGCGCAGATCTTCGACGGAGAGAAGACGGTAGGCGTCCGGACCGTGGTCATCGACGGCGGGAGGATCGCTCGTGTCGGTGGCGACGCTCCCCAAGGCAGTGAGATCGTCGACGGCAGCGGCGCCACACTGCTGCCGGGACTCATCGACGCCCATGTCCACTCCGCTCCGGGTTCCCTGGCGCTCGCCCTGCGGTTCGGGGTGACGACCGAACTGGAGATGCAGGGGATGAACACACGGGAGAACCGGGGGCTCATCACCGACGACGACACCGTGGCCGACGTGCGCTCTTCCGGCTTCGCCATCACACCGCCCGGTGGTCACCCGAGCGAACTGATGCCCGAAGGCTTCCGGCCGAAGTGGGATCTGCCCCCGGTGATGCCCCTGATGCCGTTCTCCACCACTCCCGAGGAAGCGGCCGCCTTCGTGCCCCAACTCCTCGCGCGGGGATCCGACTTCATCAAATTCATGATCGACGACGGCAGCGTGGAGGGACACCCCGGGCTGCCCTCGCTCGACCAGGCCACCGTGAACGCCGGCGTCGCCGAAGCCAAGAAGTACGGCGCCCTCACTGTGGCCCACGCGCTGACCGTGGAGGCCACCAGGATGGCAGCCGAAGCCGGCATCGACGGCGTCACCCATGTGTTCATGGACCAGCCGCACACCGCCGAGATCATCGGCCTCATCAAAGAAGCGGGCATGTTCGTCATTCCCTGCATCACTCTCAATGCCTCGATGATGGGGAAGACCGGCAGCGCACTCGCCGACGACCCCCGGGTCGCCGCACGCCTCGACAGCAAGTGGGACCAGACCCTGCGCTCCAGCTACAACCGCTACCCACAGGGCAGGCTCCAAGACGTGTACGACACCGTGCGTGCTCTGGACGCCGCCGGCGTCGACGTGCTGGCCGGCACCGACGTCTCCATGCCCGAGACGTTCTTCGGGGGACTGGCGCACGGAGCGAGCCTGCACCACGAACTGCACTACCTGGTGGCGGCCGGCCTCACACCGGAACGGGCCCTGCGCGCGGCCACCGCGACCACAGCCCGCCGCTTCCGCCTCAGCGACCGGGGCCGTATCGCCGAGGGCCTTCGCGCCGACCTTCTGCTGGTCGACGGCGACCCGACCAGCAACATCAGCGACACCCTCAACACCCGTGCCATCTGGCGCCGCGGCACCCGTCTGGCGGGATGACGGCAGGCCGACCAGGAGCACCGCCATGCGGCCGACGTTCCGGTTGTCCTCGCCGGCGTCGTCGGCATTGCCCGGGACGATCTCGCCGATCTCGCCCGGGTCCAGCCGCGGCACCTTGGCCGAGGTCGCGCGGCCAGGCCCTGACCCCGGACGCCGTGGCAGGTCCCTCACTTGTCGTTCTGTATCCGGACCAGGTGCACGGCCGCACTGGCCCAGTCTCCGGTCGGCAGATCGAGGTGCAGTCCGTACTCGGTGAGCACGGTGGAGTGGTGGACGGTGCCGCTCTCGGCGTTCCGGTAACGCGCGCCCGGTGGCAGGCCGCACAGGCGGACGGGCAGGAGCGGGCTGCCGTAACGGGGACTGTGCCGATAGGTGAGAATCAGCAACTCGTCGGCGTCCTCGGCGAGATACTGCACAATGGTGGGGCATTCGCCGAGCGGCGCGGCCAGCCGGTACTGACGTCCGTGCTGCATGAGGTGGCGTACCGCCTTGTAGGAGGCCACCAGCGCGGCACCTTCCGCAAGTTCCTCCTGCGACCACTGGGTCAGGTCGCCTAATGGTGATGCGGATGTTCGTCGGCTCGGAACTGGCGGAAAAGGCCGAGGCCGACCAGATCGCCCTGAACGGCGGCGCCACCGTGTTCCACGCCCCGGATGTCACGGACGGTCCCCTCAGCCCCACTCGCCACGTCGTGCCGCTCGCACAGCTGCGGCGCCCGCTGCTGCCTCCCAGGATTTCCCGGGCCACCCTCGCCGCTCTGCTGCTGGACGAGGCGGAGGCGGGCAAGCACGGCACCGGAATCGTCGTATCCCTCAGCTGATCGCAGACTGACGCGAGGGCCCCGTGCCGCCGGGGCACCGGCGTGACCGCACCGCATGAGTGGCTTCTTCGAAAGGTCGACATGAGTAACCACTGGCAAGATCGGACTGGTGACGGGTGCCGGCAGCGGAATCGGCCGCGCGACGGCGATCGAGCTGGCCGGGCAAGGCGCCACCGTCATCGTCACCGACATCGACGAGACGACAGCGACCGAGACCACCGAGATGATCAAGGAGAGCGGCGGGGAAGCACTGGTCGTCGCCCTCGACATCGGCGACGAAAGCTCCGTGCGGATGGCTGTCGAGCGCACAGTCGCTGCCTATGGCGGACTCGACTTCGCCGTGAACAACGCCGGCCTGGCCTCACACCACCGGCAGCTCGACCAGATGGGCCTGGCCGAGTTCGAGCGCGTTGTCCACGTCAACCTGGCCGGAACCTTCCTGTGCATGAAGTACGAGCTGCCCGCTCTGCAGAGTCGCGGCGGCGGCGCGATCGTCACCATCGCCTCCAACGGCGGCCTGTACGCGATCCCGCACGCCCCCGCCTACGTGGCCGCCAAACACGGGATCGTCGGGCTCACCAAGGTCGCTGCCGTCGACTACGCGCCGGACGGCATCCGGGTCAACGCCGTGTGCCCCGGCCCGACCCGCACACCCGGGTTCGAGCGGGTGGCGGCAGGCACCGACATGGTCGCGATGCAGGAGGCGATCACCCGGCTCGGCCGGATGGCCACACCACAGGAGGCCGCGGCGACCGCGGTGTGGCTCTGCTCGGACGCGACGTCCTACGTCACCGGAATCGCGCTGTCGGTCGACGGCGGCCGACGGGCATGAGAGCCACCGCGGTTGTGGACGACGGGCTTTCTTGGCGGGCCGATTTAGTCATGACGGTCACGAGGCTCTGTACGCGGCGTTGGACCGCGGCTGGGGGAGCCGGCACCGCCCCGGAAACGTGCCGCACCGCCTGGGTTCAGGCCACGGCCACCCTGAAGAACTGACCTCTGCTCCGCCAGCCGGAGTGCAGCACACACCCCGTCACCACCCTCGTCCCAGCCATCCATCTCTTGCTCGTGCCTGAAAGTAGATGAGGGAGCGCTCGGTACGTACAGCGCTGTCCCCGGGCTTGGCGGGAGCGGGGCGGTGATGGACCCAGGGTCAGGCCGGCTGGCGCACTCACTGCCAGAAACACTCATCGATCACGATCTGAGGATCGGTGTGCCTGCGGGTGAAGTGGTATCGGAGCCACCCCCGGCCGTGACCGAAGTAGATGATGTGCTCGCCACCGGGGCGGGTGGACTGGACGGGTTCGACACTCATTCCGCCTGGCAGGCCGCGGTCGCTGTCGATGCCCCGGAAGTACGGGTCGGCGGCGGTGACGAGTTCTGCGCGGGCTTCGTCGACCAAGACACGTGCCTCTTCGGGGAGGGCGTTTCGGTTGTCCTCCGCGTCCTTGGTCCAGTCGGCCTGCCAGGGCGGCCCCATGAAACCGTCGCTCACTGGCCGGGCTCTGCCTTCGCTGCCGTGCGCCGAATGCGTCCGGCTTCTTCAATGAGTGACTTGGCGCGGGCGTAGTCAGGTTCTCGGCTGGCCTCGTCCTCCAGGCCGTGCACCTTCGCTTCCAGTTGGGGGTCGCGGGCGAGGGCGAACTCGCCCCACCAGCGGGCCATGAAGGCGGGGACCGGCGCGAGGTCGTAAGCGTCGGCGATGTCACGGCGCCAGTGTCGATCGAAGTCGACGAGGAGTTGCGGCGCATGCTGGGCGATGGCGGCGCGGAGCGCTTTTGGTGTCCTGTCGGGCATGGGGGGCACGGCTCCAGAGCCGAAGGTGGCGGTAGTCATGAACGGCAGTTCCCCTACGCGGCGGTCGGTCAGGCGGCGGTTGGCTTCGTCCGGCCTGGGGCAGTGCCGTCAGGCTCTTCGGTAGATGGCTTCTTGTTGTCCTCGGCGGCGCTTTGTGTGAACCGCTGTCCGGCACGGGCGAGGCTGTTGTCACGCAGGGTGTAGATCATGCTGGAGTCCTTGTAGCCCAGCATGCGGGCAAGCCTGGCGACCCGTCCGTACGGGAGCTTTTCGCCGACGGGTGCGGTGACGGCGGCACGAACGTCGTCTTCCAGTTGTTCACGGAGCTTGGCGAGCTGCTTTTCCGCGCGGGTGATCTCGGCGCGGGTATTGCGGACCCTCTGCACGTCGGGGTCCTGGTCGTCCTCGTGCTGCTTCGCCGACATGCCTGTCAGCATGGCACCGCAGACCACGGTTTGCAACACTGTAGATAATGATACTGTGGTCTCACAGTCCACAGTATCTCTCAGTGTTCTGAGTCGCAGTTGGTGGAGACGGAGCCGCGGCCGGCGTGGCGAGCTCGGCGTTGGGCCGGCCGGTGGTGTGGGTGGCGAAGCACCTGATCCGCATACCGTCGGCGTCCGTGATTCTCAACTGGGCGCCGGGGTGCGGTCGTTCCTTCCCGGACGATCAGCCGTATGCGCCTTCGGCCGGCCGTCGAGCAAGCGCCCCCGGAGTGGGCGGAACCAGTACGGTGTCGTCACTGACAGTCCGGACGCGGTTTCAATAAGTGAGCACCCCTTGCCGGGAGTATCGCTTGTCGGGGTGGTTCCGGCGGGCGGTCAGGGGGCGTACTGTTTGAGAGGGTATGTTGCACCCTTGTGTGATGTGACCGCTGCTAGCGCGAGGAGGTGAACGGGATGAGTTCCTGCAGCAGTAGTCCCAGCTCCCATTCCGTTGCACCTGAGGCGCCCGGCGGCCATCGTGCCGCCGTCTGACGGCTGTCTCGACCCGGGCAGTGATCATGTTCGCCGCCGGCCCGCCTGCGGGTGCCGATCAGGTGGAGGTGCGTCATGACGATCACCATCGCACTGCCCCGCTTCCCTGTTCCCGCCGTGACCGCGCGTGGTCTGCGGCAGTTGCTGCCGGTCGCCGAACCCGCGATCCTCGCCGTGGCCGACGCATGCGGCATCGGGATGCCGGTGAGCCTGCTGTGGCTGAGCGTCAAGCTGGCCCGTTCGTCTGCACGGAGCTGACCGACTTCCTGGAGGCAGACGGTGAACGATCTGCGAGAAGAAGCCCGCCAGGCGGTGCGCCAGGCGGGACAACGGCTGACCGAGGACGCGGCCGCCTTGATGGCCGCGTCCGCGGAGGCAGCCGAGATCGGATTGGAGACGCGTGCGGAAGAGCTACGGCGCGCCGTTCTCGTCGCCTGGAGCGTCGGCGTGGCGCCCGAGGACATCGCCCGTGATGCCGGTGTGGAGATCGGTGTGATCCATGACTGGGCGCCGAGCACATGCGCCCAGGCCACGCCCGGAGGGCGAAGTCCGGAACCGCCGCCGTCCGCCATCGCGTCGAACTGAGATCAGCCGAGACCCCGATGGGCGGCCCACAGCGCCCCCGCACGGCTGGCCGCGTCGGCGACCAGGGCCGCCAGTTCGGGTCTGTCGGGGACAGGGAACGAGACATACGCGCCCCGACCACCACCGACTGGCCGGCCATAGGCTTTCACGGCGAGGTGACCGTCCCGGAGAAGCCGGACGTTGAGTGTGGTCAGTGTGAACGCTTCACCGCGTCGAGTGTCCGTCCAGCGGAGCGCCTGCGGGATCGTGACATTGATCGCCAGAGCACTCACTTCCAACTCGCTGCTCATGGACGGATGATCTCACGCGAGTCGCCACAGTCGGCGGCCGCCTTGAACGTCCCTGACTCCATGAGCACCGGAAGCTGGACCCCGTTCCCGTATTTCTGACGGGCGTGGGCCGGAAGGGAGACCCGGAACAAGGGGACGGTCAGCTCGGCATCGCACCTCGCACAGACGAAAACGAACAAGGGCCCCCTCCGCATGGAAAACAACTACATGGTTGCAGCTCGGCGGCAGCCGGCCGACGTGTTTTCTCGTCCGCCATGGGAAAGGCGCTGCCACGGCGTGGAGCATCAACGCAGCTCGGACGAAGGCCGACCGCCGTCTCTGGCGGCGGCAAGCGGCTCCTGCGTCACAGTGAGTGGCCGTCGCTCCCTCCGGGACAACCGTCGATGTCACGGAAGGTGAGCCAGAACCTGAGTGCAGGCAGCACGACGAGTACTGACCGACGCCCGGTGTGGCGTGCCGCAGGGGAGTTCGGCGTTCCCCCGGGCACAGGCGAGGTCAGATACCGAACGCAGCCGCGTAGCGGACGGTGCCGCTGGGGAGCGGATGGCTGGCGCCGAGGCTGAGTGCCATCAGGGCGTCGTCCGGGACGTCGATGGTCACCCCGATGCCGTGTACCGAGGCACGGACGAACCCGAACCGAGGATAGTACGACGGGTGTCCGAGGACGACCACATAGTGCTCGCCCAGCGACCTTGCTGCGGCCAGGGCCGCGCGGACGGCCGCGGAGCCCGCACCGGTCCGCTGCCGTTCCGGGTGGACGGCACACGGCGCCAGGCACAGGGCCGGTGTGGTGTCGATGTGGCAGCGGGTCAGCAGGGCGTAGCCCACCGGGCGCCCGGCCTCGTCCGCTGCGACGACGGAAAGGCCCTCGATCCAGGCGGTCGGGTCGGCGCGCAGAGCGTCGACGAGGTCGGCCTCCAGGGCGGTGGGGAAAGCGGCGAGGATGATGTCGCGGATGGCAGGGATGTCGGCGCCGGTTTCGGCGCGCGTGATCCAGGTGTCGCCCATGACGATGGAAGATCCTTTTCAGGAGGGGTCCGTGTGGTTCCCCGCGAGCTCACGCTCTCAACGAGGGCAGGGTATGAGGGTCAGGCCACAGCCCGGGACGCCGCGAGGGAGACCCGGGCGCTGCGCATGGTGGCCCTGAGCGCGGTCATCAACCTCACCTCCCCGGTCCTCAATTCCTGATCGCACACGAACACAGCAACCATACAGCGTTCCGAGCTTCCGCCACCGTTGTCCCAAGGGACGCCGAACCGTTGATCCGGCGGTACCCGTGGTACCGCTACCGCTGACCGTACGTGCCCAGGTGGTGGGAGTGCAGCGAGAGTAATCACCGGGTTCGATCTGCCTGCTGACGGCGCCGTCCTTGCTAAGGGCGTTGAAACCCTTCGCGGAGTCCCCGAGGACATACGCACGCGCGCCGCTGCCGGGCTTGCCGGCGCCGATGATGAGGAGGATGCCCGGCCCGTGCGTGACGACCGCATCGTGAGCGCGTTCATGCGGCTCGACCGTACGGTGGGCGCGGTCTGTGTGCTCACCTGCTCGGGGGCCTGACGGTTGCCGTGGGGTCGAGGGCGGTGCGGTCGAACGGGCCGCCGTGGGAGGCGGCGTACGCGATGGCGTCGTTGACGGCATCGAGACCGAACGTACGGACCTGTTCGGGTGCGAGGTCCAGCGTGCCGGAGGCGAGGAGCCGGATGACGCCGGCGTTCGCCGTGCGCGGGTACATCCACTGGCCGCGCACGGTGATGGAGTTGCGCATGATCCACGGGTACGGGAGTGCGAGGTCGTCGCCACCGAGCATGCCGATGCCGCCCATGAGGACGACACGTCCGTACTCGCGCACGGCCATGGCCGCCACACGCACCGCGGAGCTGGGTGCGCTCGGCGGGAGCAGATCGATCACCATGTCGATCGGGCCGCCGCCGGCCGCGGACATCGCCGCTCGGTCGACGGCCTCGTCCCCGGTCAACTGCACCGGGCGTACACGCGGACCGAACCGGTCGGCGAGAAGGTCGAGCGCTGCCCGATTGCGACCCGGCGCGACCACGCGGCCCGCCCCCATCGCGAGCGCGACGGCGACCGCACTGCTGCCGAGGTTGCCGGTGGCCCCGCTGACGAGCAGCGTCTCACCAGCCGCGAGCCCGCCTGCCAGCAGCCCGCCGTAAGAGATGGTGTGCACAGTGAGCGCGGCCCAGCGGGCCGGGTCGTCCCCCGCGGCGGCGGGCAGCGGGAAGACGTTCTCCGTCGGGACCCGCATGAGTTCGGCGAACGCCCCGTCGTGCAGGTGCCGGGCCAGCCGCGCGCCGCCCTCGCCACGGGAGCTCCAGCCCTGAAGCGTGATGTCGGGCGTCAGGGCGTCGTCCCGCGAGCGCACCGTGGAGTCGCACCACACCAGGTCCCCGGGGCGCAGCCGGGTGGCGTCCGGACCCACATGGACGATCCGTCCCACGCCGCCGACCCCGGGCACGACGGGAGGGACCAGCGGGTACTTCCGTTCGCCGCTGAACACCTCGGCCGCGTACGGGGGAACGCAGGCAGCCAGCACCTCGACCACCACCTCACCGCCGCCGGCCTCGGGGTCGGGCATCTCCCGCACCGTGAGCGGGGCGCCGAACCGCGTCAGTACTGCTGCTCGCATGCGATGACCTCCATGTTCGTCCAGGTCCTTCGGCATCGACACTAGGAGTCCGACGATCATGCGGGAAGCGACGATCCCGCATCCGTGGTATGCGTATGACGCATGGACATCTCCAGTACGGGTCTGCGGGTCCTGCAGCAGATCGCGGAATCCGGCAGCTTCACCGCGGCAGCCGCCAGGCTCGGCTACACGCAGTCGGCGGTCTCACGACAGGCCGCCTCCCTCGAACGGAGCGCGGGCACCACCCTGTTCGACCGCCGACCCGACGGGGTCCGGCTCACCCCCGCGGGTCTGACCCTGCTGCGCCACGCCCGCACCATCCTGGACTGCCTCGCGGCGGCCGAGTCCGACCTCACCGGCACCGTCCCACGGACCGAACCGGTGCGGCTGGGACTGTTCCTGAGCGCCGGCGCCGTCATCCTGCCCGCCGCGCTCACCCGCCTCACGGCCACCGATCCGCAGATCACGGTCACGACGACCGAGGGCACCACGCCCGCCCTGATCCGGGCGCTGCGGGCGGGCTCGATCGACCTCGCGGTGCTGTCGTCCCGCCCGCCCCACCGGCCCCTGGACAGCGAGTCGCCGCGCCTGCATGTCGAGACCGCTCTGGACACCGAACTGGTCCTGGCGACGCCTTCGACCGGGAAGTTCGCCGGCCGCACCACGGTGCATGTCGACGAACTGGTCGACGCCGCGTGGATCGCCACCCCGTCGTCGAACTCCGAGCCACTGCTCGGCGTCTGGCCCGGCCTGCCCGGACGGCCGCGCATCGTCCACCGCGCACGCGACTGGCTGACGAAACTCCACCTGGTCGCCGGCGGCTTCGGGGTGACGACGGTGCCGTCCCGGCTCTCGCCGGTGCTACCGCCCGGAGTGAGCCTGCTACACGTCGAAGGCGCGCCCCCTGAGATCCGCCGTGTTCTCGTGGCGCGCCTCCCCGGCCGCCCCACCCCGGCGATCACCGCCGTCACCCGAGCGATCACTTCGACCGTCTGACACATGCCGCCGGAGCGATCGGTACGGCCGTGCCCGATAGGGGCGCCGGAACCAGCGGCGCACTTCGCCGCGCCCGCTCGGCGCCGTAACCCGAAAAAACAGTGGCCGCGCGGGCTCGGGGCCACATACGTTCACCTCCATGGTTGACGCAGCTTTCGGACATCCGCGCCTCGCCGCCATCTACGACCCACTCGATCCGGACCGCAGCGATCTCGACGCGTATCTCGCGATGGCGGAGGAGTTCGAGGCCCGGTCCGTGCTGGACATCGGGTGCGGTACGGGCGTGTTCGCGCTGCTGCTCGCCGGGCGCGGGATCACGGTCACCGGGATCGATCCGGCGCGGGCGTCCGTCGACGTCGCGCGTGGCAAGCCGGGCGCGGAGCGGGTGCGCTGGCTCGACGGCGACGCCGGGGACCTGCCGCCCCTGCAGATCGACCTGGTGACGATGACCGGGAACGTCGCCCAGGCGATCGCCGATCCGCAGGCGTGGCGTACGACGCTGCGCGGCGCGTACGAGGCGTTGCGACCTGGCGGGCGGCTTGTCTTCGAGACACGCGATCCGGCGCGCCGCGTCTGGGAGGAGTGGGCGGAGTGGTCACGCGAGACCACGTACCGCATGACGGACATCCCGGGAGTCGGCCACGTCGAGACCTGGGCCGAGCTGACGGACGTGAGCCTGCCGCTGGTGAGCTTCCGGGGTACGCACGTGTTCGCAGCGGACGGGGAGGTACTGACCTCGGAATCGACACTTCGCTTCCGTGAACGTACGGAGATCGAGCGGGACTTGCACGAGCACGGCTTCGTCGTCGAGGACGTACGCGACGCACCCGACCGGCCGGGCAGGGAGTTCGTGTTCGTGGCGCGGCGCGGTACCGCGGAGCCCGTACCTCCCGGAATGCCCTAGGGAGCGTGCGCACCACACGGCGCCGGGCAGACGGGGCATCGAAGGCCCTCCCCAAGCCCCCTGCCCCAGCGCTTACTTGAGTCCTCCTGCGGTCAGGCCGGCGACGATGCGCCGCTGGAAGAGCAGGACGGCGATGACGAGAGGGACGGTGACGACGACCCCGGCCGCCATTTGTGTTCCGTAGGGCTGGTCGAAGCCGTAGGCGCCGGTGAAGCGGGAGATGGCGACAGTGGCTGTTTGCATGTCCTTCTTGTTGACCATGGAAAGCGCGATGATGAAGTCGTTCCAGGCGGCGATGAAGGTGATGATCGCGGTGGTGTACACGCCGGGTGCGGCGAGCGGGAGGATGACCTTACGGAAGGCTTGACCCCTGGTGCATCCGTCGATCATCGCCGCTTGTTCCAGTTCGGTGGGGAGTTGGCGGAAGAACGACGCCAAGTACCAGACGGCCAGGGGAAGGGCGAACGACAGGCTCGGCACGATCATGGCCTGGTAGGTGTTGATCCATGCGATGTCGGTGAAGAGCTTCAGCAACGGCACGACGATGGAGATCGGTGGGAACATGGATGTCGCGATGATGACGGCCGCGACCAGGTTCTTGAAGCGGAACTCCAGCCGTGCCAGGGCATAGGCCGCAAGGGTACCGATCACCAGGGTGATGACTGTGGTGATGCCCGCCACGATGAGGCTGTTGAGCAGGGCGCGTCCGAACCCGACACCGGGCTTGAAGACCGCGCGGAAGTTCGCGGTGGACCATGGCCTGGGCAGGGCGGAGAGCTGGAACTGGTCCGAGGGCCGGCGGAACGCGGAGACCGCCATCCAGTAGAACGGCGCCAGGCAGTAGACAACGATGACGGCCATGCCGAAGGAGCGGACGACGGCCGCGACACTCGAACGCGTGGCACGCACTCTCCTTCTGGGCCGGCCCGTCGCAAGGGTGGTCATGCGGGAGTTCCCCTTCCTGCGAGCGAGCGCGTTGCCGGCCGGGGCCGACGCGCCGGATTCTTGGTGCGCGCTTCGGCGATGAGATCGGTGCCGAGGATCTTGACGAACGCGTACGCGACGATGACGACGTACAGGAACAGCAGTGTGGCGTAGGCGGCGGCAGGTCCGTAATGCAGGTTGTTGGCTTCGTTGAAGGCGAGCACGGACAGCGTCTGCACCGAGTATTTCTGGTTCCCCACCAGCAGGTAGGGCAGGTCGAACAGGCGCAGCACGTCGAGGAGGCGGAACAGCACGGCAACAAGGAGGGCCGGCTTGACCAGCGGCAGCGTGATCTTTCGGAACTGGACCCAGGCATTCGCACCGTCCACCCGGGCCGCCTCGTGGAGTTCGGCGGGTATGAGCTGGAGGCCGGCGAGCGTGAGCAGGCCGATGAAGGGGGCCGTCTTCCAGGTGTCGGCGATGACGACGGCCCACTTGGCCGGCCAGCCGTCCGCGGACCACAGGATCTGCTGCCCCAGGAGGTTGTTGGCGATGCCGTTGGCGTCGAAGACCCATCGCCAGAGCAGGCCGGACACGGCGGTGGGAACCGCCCACGGTACGAGGATGCTGGCGCGCACGAGGGCACGGCCGCGCAGCGCATGATGCATGACCAGGGCCATGGCCAGCCCGATGACCGCTTCGAGGGCCACGGTGGTGACCGTGAAGAAGGTGGTGTTTCCCAAGGCGTTCCAGAATCGGGAGCCGCCGGCACCGGTGAACGCGTCGGTGTAGTTGCGCAACCCGACGAAGTGCTCGCCGTTGATGACGAAGCCGTTCGCGTCGAGTCCTTCTCCACGCTGATAGAGGGACACGCGCACCGCGGAGACCAGCGGGTAGCCGATGACCAGGGCCAGGACGAGAAAAGTGGGTGAGAGCAACAGGGCGGCGAGGCGGCCTTCGCCGTGACCGGCGCCGCGCGGTCTGGTTTTCGGCGCGGGCTTTGCGGGAGGTGGGGCAAGGGCGGGTGCGGTAGAGGTCATGAAGGGCTCGGCCTTCCGTGCGATCAGTCAGGAGCAGACGACGGGCCGGACGCGCCGGGGAGGGGCCGCGCCCGCCCGTCCGTTCACGGCTGAGAAGTGAGCTGCGTCAGTTTGGTCTGCAGCGAGGCCAGCGCGGTGGCGGGCTCGGCGTCACCGGAGAGCACCGGGTAGATGGCGTCCTGGATGGCCGCGGACACATCGCCGTAGCGAACGGCCTTGGGACGTGCGACTGCGGCGTCCAGGGACCGCTTGAGGTCGGCCAGGTAGGGGAACTTCTTCTGCAGGGCGCGGTCCTCGTACAGGGCGGTTCGGGTGGGAGCGGTGGACGCGGCGAGCAGGTTGGCGCGTTCGGAACTGTCGCTTGTCAGGTAGGTGATGAAGTCGCGGGCGGTCGTCTTGTGCCGGGTGAAGGACGAGACGGCGAGGTTGTAACCGCCCAGGGTCGAGGAGCCGGTGCCGTCGAGGCCGGGCAGGGGCGCGACGTCGAACTTGCCGGCGACCTTGGAGGAGCCATCGGTCTTGTTGGCCAGGTCCCACACGTAGGGCCAGTTGCGCATGAAGATCGCCTTGCCGGACTGGAACGCCTTCCGTCCGTTCTCTTCCTGATAGGTGAGGTCCTCGTGCGGGATGGTGCCGTCCTTGAAGGCGCCTGCCAGCCAGCTGAGTGCGGTCTTCGCCTGGGCGGTGTCGACCGTGGGGTTTCCGTCGGTGTCGAAGACATGCCCTCCGGAGGACTGCACGGCCTCGGAGAAGTTGACGACCAGGCCCTCGTACTTGTCGAACTGCCCCGCGTAGCAGGAGGCCCCCTTGGCCTGCGGAAGTGCCTTGACCTTGGCGCAGTCGGCCCGCATCTCCTGCCAGGTGGTCGGTGGCGTCTTGATTCCCGCGGCGGTGAGCAGATCGCTTCGGTAGAAGAGCAGGCCGCCGTTGGTCTGCCAGGGGACGCTGTAGAGGGTGCCGCGGTACTTCGCCGAATCGACGGCGGCCGGGAGCAGACCGCTCGTGCTGGTCGAGGCGGGCATCGCGTCGATCCACCGGTTGGCCGCGAACTCGGAGGTCCATGTCACGTCCAGTCCGAGCACCGAGAAGGCGGTCGACTTGACCTGGGCGTTCTGCTGGAGTTGCTGCAGTTGGGCGTCGGCGGAGGCGGGGAGTTCGTCCAGCGTGACCTTCTCGGAGGGGTGGGCGGTGTTCCAGGCGTCCACCTGCTTCTGCAGGGCGCCGGACGTGTCCTTGCCGACGGCGAAGGTGATGGGACCGCGATCGGTGCTGCTGCCTGCTGTGGACGTCTTGTCGTTCGCGTCGCCGCTGGAGCAGCCGGCCAGGACGAGGGCGGTGGTGGCTGCCAGGGCTGCCAGGCCGGTGATTCTCGACGTACGCCAGGTGGTGCGGGTGCGGCTCATACGTGCTCCTTGCGGTGAGGGGGAGTACGGGAGGGGGAACGGGCGCGGCTCGCGAGCGGTCGTCGCAGACCGGGGAGGGAAGTCCCGGTCAGTCAGCTGTGTCGAGGCTCGGGAACGGGCGTCAGGAGACCTGAGTGACCGCCCGATCGGGAGTCCGTGCTCGGGGAGTTGCGGCTCTCCAGGTAGTCGATGATCGCAACGGCCCCGGCCGCGGCCCAGGCTTGTGGACGGCATGCATTCGGATAGGCGAGAACGGGCTCACCATCGTGGGCGGAGGTGCCCGCGTACAGTTCCGGGAGTCGGAAATCAAACTGCTCGGCGGCGGTGACGACACCCTCTGCCAGCGAATGAGCGACGGCGTGCCGGCCCTCGGCGGCCAGTCCGAGCACCGCGATGGCTGTGTCGTGCGGCCAGACGCTGCCGCAGTGGTATGTGTGCGGGTTGAACGCCCTGCTGGTCGAGGACAGGGTGCGCAGTCCATAGCCGCAGTCGAGGTCGGGTTGCGACAGTCGACGGGCCACCAGGTCCGCCTCATCGGAGTTGAGCAGGCCGGTGCCGAGCAGATGCGCCATGTTCGAGGCCGCTCCGTCCACAGGCCGTTTGGCCGCGTCCAGGGCTATGGCGGGATAGACGCCGGTGGCGTCGTTGATCCAGAAGGCGGCGCGGAACCGCTGTTGGAGCCGGGCCGCCCAGTCCCGCCAGCGGTCGGCTCCGGGCAGTCCGAAGGCGTCGAGGAGGGTGGCGCCCTCGGTGGCGGCCGCATACGCGTAGCCCTGCACCTCACACAGTGCCAGCGGGGCCTGTGCGTGTCGCCCGTCCGCCCAGCGCACGGCGCCCGCGGTGTCCTTCCATCCCTGATTGGCCAGGCCGCCCCGGGTGGAGGACCGGTACTCGATGAAACCGTCCCCGTCACTGTCGCCGTGGGTCGTGATCCACTCAAGTGCCGTGAGCAGGCTCGGAAGAAGCGCCTCGATCTCGGCTTCGTCCGCGCCTGCCCGCCAGGTGCTGTGCAGGAGGCGGACCCACAACATGGTGGCGTCGATGGTGCCGAAGTAAAGGGGAGGGATCACCATGTCGTTCAGGCGCAGGGTCTCCCGGCGTACTTCGTGAAGAATCTTGCCCGGCTCCTCCTCCGCCACCGCGTCGTGACGTCCGCCCTGGCGCCGCTGCAAGGTGCGCAGTGTCCCGAGGGCCAACCGCCGCGCCTCGGGCATGAGCAAGGAGGCCGACCACAGGGCGTCCCGGCCGAAGAGGGTGAAATACCAGGGGCTGCCGGCGGCGAGGAAGCAGTCCGCAGGCTCCAGGGGATCGGCCAGCAGCATGCGCTGCAGATCCTGGAGACTTGCCCGCAGCAGTCTGCGACGCCGAGGGTCGCGCGGCTCCTCCACTCCGGTTCGGCGGGTGAGCACCGGCGGAATCCGCGGGGAGACGGACAGGAAGGTGCGCTCGACCGTCCCCGGATCGTTGTGCCGGGCGACCGCCCGCAAGGTCACCCCGGCCGACTGCGCAGGCGCCAGGTCCAAGGTGAACGACAGCACCACGTCCGCGTCCTCGGACGTCATCTGCATCGGAACCGGGTCCGCGGTCAGCCGAACCTCCTGTGCCGCGCCTGCCCAGCACGCGCCTCCGGACACCGGGTGAGCATCCACGTGCGGCTCCTGCCGGCCGCCGCGCACGACATGGACCGGCGCCAGATCGGTGCCGGCACGCGCCCGAAGAGTCGCCGTCACGGGGGCATCACCGTAATTGACCAGCTCCAACCGTTCCTTGAGCCCGTCCTGGCCCACGGACCGGTGGCGGTGCAGCACCACCGACGGATCGGCGCCCTCGTCGCCGTCCAGACGCACTCGGGAGGTGAAGACGGCGCTTGCGGGGTCCTGGAGCTGACACCCGACCGGCTCCACCGCAGCGTCGGCCACCTCCACCTCCAGGCGGGAGAGCACCCGGTAGTCATTGGTGTAGAAGCCGTCGAGGCCCTGCGCACGTATCTGGCCGTCGCCGGAACTCAGGCACACGGAGGGTGCCCAGAGCAACGTGACCAGTTCATGCAGAGAGCTCGGGCGGACGTGGCTCACATCGCCTCCGTGAACGTGGACGGGCTGACTTACGGTAGGATTTTGAGCGCGCAAATCACGGCGGAGGGAACCGTAGCAGGCCGGACGACCGCCGACCAGGGCCCGAGTTCAGGGACAATGCGGTGCGGGCGGACCAGTAGGAATCGGAGGCGCAGATGGCGGAACCGGGGCACCGCGAGCCGGCGGGCGGAAACGTTCCCACCCTGCAGGACGTGGCACGGGCGGCGGGAGTGTCCAGGCAAACCGTGTCCAATGTCCTGCACGCGCCCGAGCGTGTGCGACCCGCCACCCGTGAGCGTGTCGTGGAGTTCATCTCCCGGCTCGGCTACCAGCCCAATCGCCAAGCGCAAGCGCTGGCGCGCAGCGCCTCGCGCATGATCGGTTACCGGATCCGCCCGCTGGCCACCGGAGCCCTCACCTCGATCCACGACAGGTTTCTGCACGCTCTGGCCGAGGCCGGCCGGGCGGCCGACCACCACCTGCTGCTGTTCTCAGCCGACGACGAGTCCGCGGAGATCGACAGCGCCGGCCGGCTCCATCGCGGTGGAGCCGCTGACGCGTTCGTCCTGTACGACCTGACAGCCGACGACCGACGCCCGAAGGCGCTGATCGACATGGGGATTCCGTTCATCGCGTTCGGGCGGACGGACTCGGGTGCCGACACCTATCCCTGGGTCGACGTGGACAATGTCATGGGCACTCGCCTTGCCGTGGACCACCTGGTCAACCGCGGTCATCGCCGCATCGCGTTCCTCGGCTGGCCGTCCGGTCGCACCATCGGCGACCGCAGGGCACGTGGCTGGCACCAAGCCGTCGAAAGCCACCATCTCGCCTCGACCTGTGGAGTCCTGGACGCACGCAGCGAGGACTCGGTCCAAGCGGCCATCCAGGTCACCTTCAGACTGCTCGAACACGCCGAGCCTCCCACCGCCATCGTCACGGCCACCGACACGCTGGCCGTGGGTGCGATGCAGGCGGCTCAGCGATGGGGGCTCGAGGTGGGACGCGACCTCGCCATCGTCGGTTTCGACGACACGCCCACGGCGGCCGCCCTGGAACTCAGCAGCATCCGGCAGCCCATCGAGTTGGTCGGCCGGCAGGTCGTCGCGGCCCTGCTCGGCAGTGATGAGGCGGGTCCCGGACACCAGCTCCTGGAACCCCAGCTGGTCATTCGGTCCTCCAGCGCCCGGCCCGCGAGCCCGCGGCGGTAGCACCGCTCGTCCCGGCTGATGACCAGGCCGATGCGGGACACCCTTGAGCAATCGGTGCGCACACTCTTGACATGTGCAGCATCGGTTGGTTCCTTGGGGCCGCGTGTTTGAGCGCTCAAAAACGACCGTCCTCGTCGCCTCGCATCCTGGCGACCGACCCCCCAGGAACCGCCATGAGACGCATCACACCGTCGCCGTCACAGTTGCCGACCGACGGACCTCCCCGCCACCGAACCCTGCGCCGACGCCTCCTCGGCGCAGTCCTCGGGGTCGCCCTCGTCGGCTTCGCCGCCGGTGTCCAGACCCTCCACGCCGATCCGGCCCGCGCCAACACGACCCAGGTCGACAGCGCAGTCATCGGCTGGGACGGGGACAAAGACGCCGCCATCGCTCACCGAGGCGGCAGTTTCGACATCCGCGACGGGAAGAACACGACGGCAAGGTTCGGGATCTACAACAACCCCGCATCCCTTCAGTGGTCGAACGCCGGCGGCTACTACCCGGCACTGGTGACCAGCTTCCAGCGCGACAACACCACCGTGACCATCACCAACTTCGGCGACAAGGTGACGACCGGCGGCCACGACTACGTCGCCGTCTACTCGCGCGTCACCGTGGACAACCACGACACGGTGGCCCACACCGAGGACCCGGCGCCCTCGTCCGGCCTGATCCCGCTGAACAACGTGGGCAATACGGTGCAGCCCGGCCAGACGGTTTCGCACGACTACGTCATCGCCGTCGACCGCTTCGGAGCCACGTACCCGTGGCCTTCCGACAGCAGCCTGGCCGCGGCGGGTTCGTACGATTCCCACTACGCGCACATGACCACCTACTGGGACGGCCGGCTCCAGGAGATCGCCCAACTCGACCTGCCGGATCCCCGGCTGGTCAACGCCTACAAGGCGGGCCTGATCTACGGCGAGATCGTCAAGGACGACACCGCGCTCCATGTCGGGGAGAACGGCTACGACCAGGTCTGGAACCACGACCTCGTCGGCATGCTCGTCAACCGTTTCGCACAGGGCGACCTCGCCGACGCCAAGGCCCAGCTCACCCAGTTCGACCCGAACAACTCCCCGGCCAACTACGACGACGGACACTGGACCTTCCCCTGGCCCTGGGCCGTCTACCTGCAGAAGACCGGCGACACCGCCTTCGTGCAGAGCAACTTCAACCGCATCCGGACCGAGGCCCACCAGATCCAGACCGACGCGACCGGGCCCGGCGGCGTCATGAAGGCCACCTACGACATCGACAGCATGGGCCACTGGACCGTCGACAACGCCGAAGCCCTGATGGGCCTGACCGCCTACCGCTACATCGCGGACAAGCTCGGCAACACCCCCGAGGCGAACTGGGCGCAGCAGACCTACAACACCCTGCTGTCCGCGGTGAACACAGCGCTGACCAACACCATCAACGCCAACCACCTGACCTACATCCCCTGCGCCGTGGACGCGCCCAACGACGGCAACGCCTGCGGCCAGAAGAACAACGCCAACTGGGCCGCGTTGTTCCTGTTCGGCCGCTGGAACTGGGACGGCTACCTCTTCGGCGCTCAGCAGAGCGGCCCGATGGCCGCCATGCTCGACTCCACCTACGCCAACGGATTCGCCAAGCTCTCCGGGCTGCCCCCGCACACCTACGGCGGCTACACCGGCTTCAGCACCGGCTACAACGCCGGGTACGGTGAGGCCGGGCTCGCTTCCGCCGACCACCGCGCCGAAGGCGTGTACGACTACCAGTTCATGATCACGAACACGCAGAGCGCGCCGTTCTCCTGGTGGGAGGGCATCCCCACCGCCGGGACCACCAACTGGTCACCCGGCACGCACGCCACCGCCGGCACCGGTTCCAGCCCGCACATGTGGGGTCAGGCCAACGGCTCCAAGGTGCTGCTCGATTCCTTCCTCGCCGAGAAGACCGACGGACAGGTCATCGTCGGCCGCGGCCTGCCCACCGAATGGCTGCGCTCCGGCGCCAGGACCAGCGCCACCAACGTCCCGATCGCCGGCGGCCACCGCATGGGCGCCACCATCACCAGCAGCGGCTCCGCGGTGACGCTGAACCTGAGCGGTGACAGGCCCGCCGGCGGCGTGTCCTTCCAAGTCCCCGCCTTCGTCGGGAACATCGCCTCCGCCACCGCGGGCACCGTGAACTCGGCCACCGGCACGGTCACCCTCCCGGCCGGCACCACGTCCACCACCGTCACCCTCACCAGGCCCCCCGCCTTCCAGAGTTCCGGCGGTCTCGACCTCAATGGCTACTGCAAGTCGATCGGAAACACCGGCGGCGTCAGCCTCGACGGCACCACCGCCAACGACTGGCACTGCGTCACCCCCGACGGCGACCATGTCTCCATGAGCATGGATGACGCCTGCACCTACGCCTACCCGTACGCCGCGAGCGTCTTCTCGCGTGCCGCCACGGCCAGTGACCCGAACAGTTGGGCCTGCTGGCACTTCTGACCCAGCCCGGTCGGCCGCACCCACGGACCCGTTCCCGGCCTGACGCCCGCACACGTCGGGCCGGGAGCCCCGGGCCCGCAAGGCAGCAGCCGACCCCAAGGGCCCTGATGTGACCACCGTTCGATGTCGTCGATCTCGGCGACCGCACCGCGCGCGTCCTGCACACTCCGGGCCATCGGCCCGGCAGCAGTCCTTGAGTCTGAGCCCCCACCGGACACCCAGGAGTGTTTCGTGACCGACGTCAGCCGCCGAAGGTTTCTGCAACTCGCCGCGGGCACAGCCACGGCGACCAGCCTGTCCGCCGGGATCGCGCGTGCCGCGTCCATCCCGCCCGCCGCCGGGAGCGGCACACTCGCCGACGTCCAGCACGTCGTCGTCCTCATGCAGGAGAACCGGTCCTTCGACCACTACTTCGGGACGCTGCGCGGAGTCCGCGGTTTCGGCGACCCGCGCCCGCTCGTGCTGCCGTCCGGGAAGACCGTCTTCCACCAGGCCGCCACGTCGGGGCGCGAAACGCTGCCCTTCCGCCCGGACGCCGACCACCTCGGACTGCAGTTCATCCAGGACCTCGATCACAGCTGGTCCGGCACGCACGCGGCGTGGAACGGCGGCGCGTACGACCGGTGGATCCCCGCCAAGTCCACGACATCGATGGCCTATCTGACCCGCCGGGACATCCCGTACCACTACGCCCTGGCGGACGCTTTCACGGTGTGCGACGCCTACCACTGCTCGATGCTCAGCTCGACCGACCCCAACCGCTACTACATGTTCACCGGTTACTCGGGGAACGACGGCAAGGGCGGCGGGCCGGTGCTCGGCAACGAGGAGGCCGGCTACTCCTGGACCACCTTCCCCGAGATCCTGCAGCAGGCCGGCATCAGCTGGAAGGTCTACCAGGACATCGGCACGGGGCTGAACGCCGCCGGCGGTTGGGGCTGGACCAGCGACGCGTTCATCGGCAACTACGGCGACAACTCGCTGCTCTACTTCAACCAGTACCGCAACGCGCAGGCCGGCAACCCGCTGTACGACCGCGCCCGCACCGGGACCCACGCGGCAGGCGGCGACGGCTACTTCGACCGGCTGCGGGCCGACGTGGCCGCGGGCACCCTGCCGCAGGTCTCCTGGATCGCCGCGCCCGAGGCGTTCTGCGAACACCCCAACTGGCCCGCCAACTACGGCGCCTGGTACGTCTCACGGGTCCTGGACGCGCTCACGTCCAACCCGGACGTATGGAGCCGCACGGTCCTGCTGCTGACCTACGACGAGAACGACGGCTTCTTCGACCATGTGGTCCCGCCGTTCCCGCCGGCCTCCGCGGACCGCGGCCTGTCCACCGCGGACGTGAGGCAGGACCTGTTCGGCGGTTCGTCGGGCTACGGCGCCGGGCCGTACGGGCTCGGGCCGCGTGTGCCGATGCTCGTCATCTCCCCGTGGAGCACCGGAGGTTGGGTCTGCTCGCAGACCTTCGACCACACCTCCATCGTGCAGTTCATAGAGAAGCGCTTCGGCGTGCACAACCCCAACGTCTCCGCCTGGCGCCGCGCCGTCTGCGGCGACCTCACCTCTGCCTTCGACTTCTCCCGCAGCGACGCAGGCGTCCCCGGCCTGCCCGACACCAGCGGCTACGCCCCGCCCGACCACGGCAACCCCGGCGACTACGTGCCCGCTCCGCCGGCCACCGGTACGCTGCCCAAGCAGGAGAGCGGCCTGCGCAACGCCCGGCCGCTGCCGTATGACCTGGTCGTGGACACCAAGGCGGTGGGCGGCCGCATGCAGTTCACGTTCGCCAGTCTCGGCGCCGCCGGGGCCGCCTTCCACGTCACCTCGGCCACCCGCTCCGACGGTCCCTGGCCCTACACCGTCCAGGGCGGCAAGAGCCTGACCGACAGCTGGGCGCTGCCCGGCACCCGCTACGACTTCTCCGTGTACGGTCCCAACGGGTTCCTGCGCCGCCAGGCCGGAACCAACACCGCGGTGGGCCCCGAGGTCATCGCCCGCCATGACAACGCCGCCGGACAGGTCACGCTGACGTTCACCAACGCCGGCAGCACAGCCGTCACCTTCACCGCCACCGACGCATACGCGCCGAACGACCACTACTCCTACACCGTGCAGCCCGGCGCATCCCGCACGGTCGCCGCCTGGGGCGTTGCCGACGGCCACCACTGGTACGACGTCACCGTCACCTGCAGCGGCGACGGCGCGTTCGTGCGGCGCTTCGCCGGGCACGTGGAGACCGGCGCGGCCGGCACCAGCGACCCTGCGACCGCCACCGTCTGAACCGGCCAGGCCCGGCGCCGCAGGGCGCCGGGCCGACAGGCAGGCAGCGGTTGCAGGGGGTGGAGCCACAGAGGGTGAGGCGTTCGGCGCCGGGTCAGGTGAGCAGGTCTGCCCGCTGTCAGGCGCGCGGGCCGTTCGGCTGGGTGCGCCAGGCCAGCACACCGCCGGAGAACCCGGAGCGGAGCCGCGCTGTGATGCGCAGTGCCGTGGTAGTGACGGTGGGGAAGGAGACCTGGTTGAACCGGTCGGTGGCGATGCCGTAGTCGGGGGCGCCGTCCACGGGGTGCCACTGGCCGTCCGCGGCGAGGTACTCCAGCCGCCAGGACTCGGGGACGCGACAGGCACCGTGGCCGGTGTCGTCGTACCAGTACACCGATACCGTGTCGACGCGGACGGGCTCGGCGTAGCCGTACCGGACCCACTCCTCGGTACCGGTGCGGTCCCACCAGGTGAAGCGCGGAATCGCCTGGTCGTAGGAAGTCGATGGCTCGACGTCGGCGTTCATGAGCAGTGCCTGAGGACTGTCGACGCCGCTGAAGGAGGCGGTGACCGCCGCCCACTCGAATGCCCTGCCGGACGTGGAGGCGGTCGGGAAGGATGTGATGCGCAGTCGCGCGGCGGCCGCCGGGATCAGGGTGAGGCGTTCGACCGGCTCCGTGGTGCGGGCCGGGCTCTGCTGCAGCGGAGCCACCACGTCCTGGTCGTCGCTCCGCCAGCCGGTCAGGCGCCGGCCCTTGGCCCGCATGAGGACCGGGGTGCCGGAATGGGTGAAGGGGTTGGCGGCGCGGGCGCGGGTGCGTTCGACGGTGAAGGACCGGGCAGGATCGTGCCGGTCCAGCTCCAGTGCGTAGTTCCACGGCGAGGCGGGGCGCACCTCGTACTCCGGCCATGCGCTGCTGCCGCCGGACTGCTGCCACTCCTCCTCGATGCGCAGGGAGTAGTTGACAGGGCCGTGATAGATGGAGACGGAGTTCTCGTTGCTGCTCCAGGTGCGCACCGTCGTGCGCATCGGCAACCGCAGGACGATCTGGTCGCGGTCGTGCCACCGGCGGTCCAGGACGAGGTGGCCGCCGCTGCGCCGGACGGGCACGGGGCGCCCGCCGAGCCGGACCGAGGGCTCCTCGCACCATCCCGGAACCCGCAGGTACAGCGGGAAGTGGACGGCACGGGGAGTGGACACGGTCAGGGTGACGGTGTCGTCGAAGGGGTAGTCGGTGCGCTCGGTGACGGTGACCGTGGTGCCGTCACCCACCTTGGCGCGTACGGAGGACTCGGCGTACAGGGAGGCGCACAGGCCGCCGTCGACGCTCGCGAGCCACATCTCCTCGGCGTAGTAGGGCCACCCCATCCCGTAGTTGTGCGGACAGCAGCGGTACTGGTGGATGCCGGGCATGTACGCCTGCATGGCGAAGGAGTTGTTGAACTGGCCGTGTGACTTGGCAACGTTGTCCAACTGGATGCTGTTGGCCGCCGTCACGTAGTGGGTGCCCTTCTGCTCTGGGTCGAAGGCGGCGGGCAGCATGTTGAGGGCCAGGTCCTCGCAGCGGTCGGCCCACAGGGTGTCACCGGTGATACGGGTGAGTATCTGGTGGCTGTGCATGTACTCGACGATGCCGCACGTCTCGAAGCCCTGGCGCGGGTCGTGGTAGCCGGGGCGTGCGTTCTCGTCCGCGGCGAAGCCGCCGCCGGGGAACTGCCCGTAGCTGCCCATGACGGTGTCGTAGACACGGTGCGTGGCCACGAGGAAGGAGGGGTCGCCGGCGAGGACGCCGTACTGGGCGGGTTCCCGGAAGCCCTGGGCGAGATTGACGTTGTGCCAGGTCGGGATCGTGTGGGTGTAGTCGGCGCTGTGGGTGTGCATGGCGCGGACCAGGTCCAGCAGCCAGTCGTCGCCCGTGCGGTTGTAGAGCCAGTAGGCGGTGTCGATGGTGTCTCCGACGCGGGCCGAACCCCAGCCCTGCCCGAAGAGGGTGCCGGGCTGGGCGTGGAGGAACTTCAGCCAGCCGGTCAGAGTTGGTACGACGCGATCGTCGCCGCTGTACTCGTGCCAGGTGCGCAGCGCGTCCAGGACCGGCATGTAGGGCCAGAAGTCCGGTCCGCCGTTGAGCGAGGTGCGCAGGCCGGAGGGGCCGAAGAAGCCGTCGGGCTGCCGGGTGGCGAGGATGCGGTCGATCCAGGCGCGGGTGAGTTCGAGGGTACGGCTGTCCTGGGTGACGTAGCCCAGGTCGCCGAACCCCCGCAGCCAGTAGGGGAGTTCCTCCCAGCCGTCCCGCTCCGGAACGGCCCATCCGCTGGTCTTCTCGTCCAGGTAGTCGGACACCTCGGGCATGCGCCCGGTCAGGCCGTCGAGTTGGAGGTCCAGCTGGGTGCGCAGCCAGCCCTTCGGAGTGATGCTGCCGGGCGGCAGCCGCAGGAACGGCTCCTGCTGCAGAGGGGCGCGGTTGACGGTGTAGTGGGGGTGGGAGCCGGCGGCCGGGGCGACTGGACTCGGGGACGACGAGGCCTGCGCGGGTGCGGCGCCGCCGCTCAGTGCGACGGCACCGGCCGCGGCAGACATGGATCTGGTCAGGAACGTACGGCGTTCCATGGGGCGTCCCTCCTGGTCAAGGACCGCGTCCAGCGGTCGCGCGGAACAGTGCAGGGGCATGTGGCGGGGTGGCACCGGCAGGCCGACACGGGCCGGCGCAGTCGTGCGGTGTGGTTCTGCCGTTCGATCGCTGCAGGTGTGCGGTGAGAGCGGGGCGAGGACATCGCCGATGACGGTCCGCGCCTTCCACCACGGTGACGGCCAGTCGGCTTGCCGGTGGCAGCAGGTGAAGGGTGCGCGAAGCGGGGGAGAGCGCTGATTCGGGGTCGGTCGGGCGGGCCGTGTGGCGCAGCGCGCCGGGGGCGCCCGCCGGGGCCGGCACCCAGCAGTGGTCGTCGCCGCCGGCGGCGGTCAGTCGGTTGTCCTCCTCGTCGATCCGATGGCCGTTCGGGTGGGCGGTGCGAAAGTCGTCTGGGCATACGGAGCTCTCGCTGACGAGCGAAGCGGAAACCCGCCGGGCTTGTAGGCGACCCGGCCCGACAGGTTCGTACAACGTTGTAGATGCACAGTGGACGACGGCCTCAAAAGCTGTCAAGACGTCAGACTCGCCCGTTGCGGGAACGTCCATCACCGAGCATCTTCCCGCCGGGCGGCATGGGCTGAGCCAGGTGCCGCGACCAGGGTGCCTCCACGGCACGCCGGTCGCGGCGCCCGGCTGCGGCGCCTGAGCGGTCGCTCAGATGGAGAAGCGCTCCTTCGCCAGAAGGGGACGCACCCGTGATGCGAAGCCGCCGGTGCGGAAGGGGCGTTGCCCCAGTCCGGGGCGCAACTGCTGGGCGAGGGCGGCGGCGATCATGCCCTGGTCGAGGGCCAGGACGAAGTCGCTGACCCGTCCGGTCGTCACGTTCACGGAGTCCCGGAAGCCGTACGTGTCGTCGTACGCGCCGAAGTCCGCATCGAGCGCCTTGAGGTTCCTGAGGGCCTCGGTGCGGGCGTACGGCAGTGCGAGGAAGGAGGCGTGCGGGGTGACGACGCCGAGGGAGTTGTAGCCGTCCTCCTGCATGCCGATGGCGTCGACGCCGTATTCGCGGTACCCGCCCTCGGGGATGTTGGCCGGCGAGAAGCCCCAGTATCCGTAGTTCGCTTCCTGCATGCCGTGTTCGATCTGGCTGCGGACGTAGCGGGTGTGCGTGACACCCCACGAACGCGACGACCATTCGGGCTCCGGCACGAACAGCGGCACCATCAGCGCCTCGAACATCGACCCGCCCCAGGTGGGCACCAGCTTGCGGCCGCGGTAGGTGTAGTGCCCCTGCCAGACACGGACACCGTCGATGGTCTTGTACGAGCCCTCGGGCTCCTGCTCCTGCCCCATGCCGGGCAGCAGTGTGCGGAACATGTGCCAGTAGTGCTCGGTGGGCAGGCTGCCGTCGGCGATGCCGAGGTAACTGGCCATCCTTGGTTCGGTGTTGAGGGCACCGTAGTGGTGCCCGGTCGGCTCGCCCTTGCCGGGCTTGTCCGGCCAGAAGCCGCCGCGGAGCTGGCCGGGGCCCGCGACCGGGTCGGCCGGGTCGTAGGGCGTGTAGTAGTACGACCAGTCGGCGCCGGCGAGGAGCTTCGCGATGCGCGGGCGCAGGGCGGGGGAGGCGTCGGCAGCGATGAGCAGGCCGGTGACGAGCCAGGCGTTGTCGACGGTGGAGAGGAACGGGCGGACGGTGCTGCCGTTCTCGGGCCAGGCCGTGAGGACCGAACCGTTGTGTGCGTCGTACCAGTTGAACCAGAATCCGTGGGCCCGCTCCAGCTTTTCCACCGCGGCCACGGTCTTGGCGAGGCGGTGTTCCATCGTCTCCCGGGCGATCACGCCGAGCCCGCCGGCGGCGGCCGTCGACCAGAGCCCGCAGCCGATGTTCGTCGGCGAGGTCTGCACGGACGGCACCGGGGCGCCGGACCCGCTGACGTCGACCTTGTCGGTGACGAGGCCGAAGTCGGTGGTCATCGCCTCGATCGAGCGGTACGTCGAGCGGAACCAGGTGCGCAGCAGCGACGTTTCGGAGACGGCCGGAGCCGCGCTCGCGGCCGGAGCCGAGCCGAGTACGAGGGCGGCGCCGCCGGCGCCGGCAGTGGTGAGGAACGTACGGCGGTCCATGAAGGTCCTTCTTCCGAAAGGGCGGATGTGGAAGGGAAGTTCGTGGTGCTCGTGGGGCGCGAAGGGCGGGGTCGGCGCCTGTCAGGGCAGTGCCGGCACCGCCCGGCGCGGGCCTGCGGGGTCAGGAGCTCACAGGCCCGGGGACCGGGACGGCGGGGCGGGAGTCCCGGTCCCGTACGCCACGGATCGGCCCACCCGGGTGGGGAGCCGGCTCCGTGACGGGTCTTGTGCCGAGGACTCAGAGGCGCGGCAGGGCCTTTTCCCGGCCCAGGCGGCCGAGCCAGTGGGCGGCAGGCTTGGGCGTGCGCGCGAAGGTCTCGCGGTCCCAGCCGATGAGCCCGAACGTCGCCTCGTAGGTGCCCCACTCGTAGTTGTCGAGCGCGCTCCAGGCGAGGTAGCCGCGGACGTCGATGCCGTCCTCGATGCAGGCGGCGACGGCGTCGAGCGCGCCCGCGTAGTAGTCGATACGGCGCTGCTCGTCCGCGGTGGCGATGCCGTTCTCGGTGACGATCAACGGCGTGCCGGGACCGATGAGTTCGGCGGTGTGCCGGATTGCGTGGCCGACGGCCTCGGGGTAGTACTCCCACGACGTCAGGGTGCGCTCGACGTCGGCCGGGGCCGGGACCGGGCCGTCCGCGCCGATCCTGGTCCGGGTGTAGGACTGCACGCCGATCCAGTCGTCGCCGCGCGCCGCCTCGATGAAGATGTCCTCGCGGGGGTACCGGTAGGCGTCGGTGATGTCCTCGGCGCCGGGCTCGGCCTGGTAGACCTGGTTGGCGATCGTCCAGCCCACCTGGATCCCGGAGTTGATGGCGCGGACCACCTTCACGGCGGCGTGATGCGCGGCGATGACCGCGTGCGTCGTCTCCTCGTCGGGGAAGGGCAGTCCGGCGGGCGGGAAGCCCTGCTCACCGCGCTTGGCGAGACCGGCCATCACGGCGATCATGTTCGGCTCGTTGATGGTGCACACATGGCTGACGCCCTCGCCGATGATCGGCGCACACTCCACGACGTACCGTGCGAAGAGCTCTACGGCGCCGTCGGCGGTGAAGCCGCCCAGGTCCTCGAACCACTGCGGGATCGTGAAGTGGTGCAGCGTGATCACCGGGCGCAGGCCGCGGGCGAGCGCGCCCTCGACCATGCGTCGGTAGTGGGCGATCTCGGCGCGCGAGAAGTGGCCGCGGGCGGGCTCGATCCGCGCCCACTCGATGCTGAACCGGTAGTCGGTGAAGCCGAGTTCGGCGAGCAGGTCCATGTCCTGCGCCCAGCGGTGGTAGCTGTCGCAGGCGTCCAGGCTCGGCTCCTGGATGCCGGCTGCCGGGTCGTGCTCCTTGCGCCACCAGTCGCTGTTGACGTTGTTGCCCTCGATCTGGTGGGCGGCGGTGGAGGCGCCCCACAGGAAGCCGTCGGGGAAGGGCGTGCGGGCAGGGGCGAGCGTCATGGTGTTGCCTGTCTTTCTGCGTACGTGGGGAGGGCGACCTGGGCGGGTCACTTCATGCCTGCGGTGGCGATGCCCTGGGTGAAGTGCCGCTGGAGAACGGCGAAGACGATGAGCACGGGCAGGACGACGAGGAGCGAGCCCGCCATCAGCATTCCGTTGCCGCCGCCGATCGTGCGGTTGGGGTCGTTCGCGAAGGTCGCGAGGGCCACCGGGAGGGTGTACTTGCCCGGGTCGTTGGTCGCGATGAGCGGCCAGATGAAGTTGTTCCACGACCCGAGGAACGTGAAGATCGTCAGCGTCGCGAGTGCCGGTTTGACCAGCGGAAGCACGATCCGCCAGAAGATGTACCACTCACCGGCGCCGTCCATCCGGGCAGCTTCGAGCAGTTCGTCCGGGATGGCCTGCATGAACTGCCGCATCAGGAAGACACCGAAGGCGCCCGCCGCGAAGGGCAGCACCAGTCCTGCGTAGGTGTCCAGCAGATTCAGCTGGTTGATGAGCACGAACAGCGGCAGGACCATCAGGTTCGCCGGCACCATCAGCGCGGCGAGCACGATCCCGAAGACCTTCGAGCGGCCGGTGAAGTTCAGCTTGGCCAGCGCGTAGCCGAGCATGGAGCAGAACAGCAGGTTGCACACGGTCACGAGCACGGCGACGATCACCGAGTTCATGAAGTAGCGCGGCATGTCCAGCTGGTCGAGCAGATCCCGGAAGTTCTGCAGGGTCCACTCGGACGGGATCCAGACGGGCGGGCTCGCGGTGAGGTCCTTCTTGGTCTTGAAGGAGCTCAGCGCCATCCACAGGAAGGGCGCGGCCATGACCAGCAGGCCGAGCGAGGCGACGACGTAGAGGAGCGGCTTGCGGACGTGGCCGTCCGTCCTGCGCGTGGGGGTGACGGCGCTCATTTCGTGTTGTCCTTCATCAGTCGCAGCTGCAGCACCGTGATGCCCATGATCACCACGAAGAGGACGTACGCCATGGCGCTCGCATAGCCCATGTTGAAGAAGCTGAAGCCCTGTTTGTACATGTCGAGCGACACCGTCAGCGTGGCATCGGAGGGACCGCCCTGCGTCATCACGAACGGTTCCTCGAACACGTTGAGGTAGCCGATGGTGGTGATGACCGTGGCGTACAGGAGGGTCGGGCGCAGCAGCGGCACCGTGATGCGGCGCAGTTCCTGCCAGGCGCTCGCCCCGTCGAGCCGCGCGGCCTCGCGGACCTCGGTCGGGATGGCCTGCAGGCCGGCGATCATCAGGACCATCACGGTGCCGAGGTTGCGCCACACCGCCATCACGATCAGGGACGGCATGGCCCACGCCTCAGAGCCGAGGAAGTCCGGTGCCGTGAAGCCGAGTTCGTCACCCAGCCCGGCGATCAGACCGTCCGAGGGGTCGAGCACGAACCGCCACACGATCGCCACCGCGACGATGGTGGTGACCACCGGTGCGTAGAAGCCGACGCGGAAGAAGGTGCGGGCGCGGTCGATGCCGTTGTTGAGCAGGACCGCGACCAGCAGACCGAGCCCGATGGTCAGCGGCACCCCGATGACGACGAAGTAGGCGGTGTTGAACAGCGCTCTGAGGAACTGGTCGTCGCCGAACAGCTTGGCGTAGTTGTCGAAGCCGACGAACTCCGCCTCCAGGGGGCGTCTGACGTTGCGCTGCCCGAAGTCGGTGAAGCTCATCAGGAGCGTCGCGATGATCGGGAAGAGCATGAAGACCGCGAACAGCGCCAGGAACGGGGTGGAGAACAGCCAGCCGGCCAGGTTCTGCCTCCCCATCGGGCGTCTTCCGCGCCGCCTCCTGCTGCCGTTTTCCGGCTCGCCTGGGACCTTTGCGGCCCCGGACCGCGCGGGGGTGGGTGTCGTGATGGACATGGTGCGCCCTTCGGACTTCTGCGTGGGAGAAGGGGTTACTTCTGGACGAGGCCTTCGATCTCGCTGTTGGCGGCGTCGAGCGCGGTCTTCGCGGATGCCTTCCCCTGGACGACCTTCTCGATCGCGGAGTCGATCTTCGAGGTGATCTCGGTCCACTTCGGCTGGGCTGGGGAGACCTTCGCCGACTCCATCTGGGTCTTCCAGACCCTCATCTTCGGGTCGGTGGCGAGCTCGCCCGACTTCCAGGCGTTCACGTTGGCCGGGAGGTCCTTGGTGCGCTGGAACCAGTCGGCCTGGCCCTTGGCGTCGGTCAGGTACTTGATGAACTCCTTGGCGGCGGCCTTGTGTTCGCTGTCCGCGGAGATCGTCAGGGCGGAGCCTCCTGCCATGGAGGCGGAGGTCTCGTCGGCGGGCACGTTCGCGACGGCCCACTTGTCCTTCAGGTCCGGGTAGTTCTCGTCGATCAGGCCCATGAACCAGGGACCGCCGAAGAACATCGGCACGGAGCCGTTGTTGAAGTCCTTCGTCACGTCGTAGCCGGGGCGGACCGACTTCTCGGCGAGGCCCTTCTTGAAGTAGGTGCCGTAGTTCTCCAGGGCCTTGACGGCCTTCGGGCTGTTGGCGACGGCCTTGCCGTCCTGGGTGACGATCTCGCCGCCCGCGGAGTAGAGGAACTGGTAGAAGCTCTGGACCGTGTCGAGGCCGCCGGGCTGGATCGAGATGCCGTACTTCGTTCCGGCGTTCTTCTGGTACTTCTCCGCTGCCGTCTGCAGCTCGGCCATGGTGGCCGGGGCCTTGTCGATGCCGGCCTTCTCGGCGAGGTCGGTGCGGTAGAAGAGCACGCGGGTGTCCACGTACCAGGGCACGCCGTACGTCTTGCCGTCGTACTGGCCCTGCCTCCAGCCCGCAGGGAAGTAGTCCTTCTCCTGGAAGCTCTCGGTGTCGACCGGCTCCAGGGCGCCCATGTCCGCGAACTCGGTCACGTAGCTGCTGCCCATCTGCATGACGTCGGGCAGCTTGTTCGCGGCAGCGGCGGCGACCAGCTTCTGGTGGGCGACGTCCCAACCGATCGGGGTCACCTTGACCGTGATGTTCGGGTTGGCCTTCTGGTAGACCTTCGCGACGTCACCGAGCTTCTCGCCCTCAGTGCCCATGGCCCACACGGTCAGCGTCTGCTTCGCGTCGGCCTTGACCTGTTCGCCGCCGGAGCCGCCGCAGGCGGTCAGGCTCAGGGCGGACGCCAGGGTGACCGCGATCGCGGTGGTGGTGGCTCGGCGGTTCATGGACGGCTCCTCCTTGAGCGGAACATGGAATGTATGCGTTGTCTGTAAGCGCATACATCACTCTGTGGGAACCCGTCGGATGTAGCAAGAGGGGGCTTGGTCACACTCTCGTAACGGGGGTGACATCAAGGCGCTGTGAATGTGTCGTGTGTGTGCGGGTGCAAGTCGACCCTAGACGAAACACTCCACCGGGCTGCGTGTGTGCCTGGACGCGCGGCGACGGCGGCGAGGGGCTGCGCAAGCCGGTGCTGGTGGTTGCAACGTTGTACGACTCGTCGGTGCCGCCGCCCGGGCAGCTCGCCGTGCGCAACTCGCTCGCCGAGGCGGGCGAGCCGCAGGTCACTGAGGCCGGGCACGGCGAGTATGAGGGGACGCAGGCGGACCAGGCCGCGTCACTGCTGAGCTCTTCGCCCGTGTGCTCAAGTGACGTGTGTAGGGGGGCGCAGTGGGAGGATCGGCAGGGCGAGCGGGCGGGCCGTGTCGACGGTGAGGTGTCGTCGCCGAGCCTGCTGCCGCCGTTCAGTGATGACGCCCGGACGTCGCCGCGCCGTCCCCCAGGTTGCCGACGGCTATTTCAGCCGGCCCGTGCACCCGCAGCTGCTCCGGCGGGTGATGGACACCGGCAGTACCATCGACACGGGCTCCTTGTCCTGCCGCCCGGTCAGACGGCGTACCAGGAGCTCCACCGCTTCCTCGCCCATCTGCCGCATCGGTTGACGCACCGTGGTGAGCGCGGGGCGCACCAGACGGCTGAGCGCGATGCCGTCGAAGCCGGTGACAGCGATGTCATCCGGCACCCGCATGCCCCGGCGCTCCAGCGTGTGCAGGGCGCCCACGGCCATCTGGTCGTTGGCGAACAGCAGCGCCTGCGGCCGCTCCCCGGGTCGGTCGAGTAGCTCATCGGCGGCGCGAGCACCCTCGGCCTGTGTCATCATGCGGACGCGCAGATCGGGTTCTTCGGGCACGGAGACACCCGCGGCGCGGCAGGCTTCGACGTACCCGCGGAAACGGGCCTCCACGTCCGGTGACTCCTCCGCGGACCCGACGTAGGCGAGGCGGCGCAACCCGTGGTCCTCGATGAGGTGGCGGGTGAGTTCGCGCTGGCCGTCGGCGTTGGCGACCTCGATGTGGTCCAGGTGGTCGAGGTCGTCGGACTCGCGCGGCCCCGCCAGCATCACCACCGGCTGCCGCTGCGAGATGACCTCCAGGTCCTCCGTCGGGACGGTGCGGGCCAGTACCGCGAACCCGTCGACGCGGCCCGCCACCTTCGCCACCAGGCTCTCCGGGCCACCCTTGAGCGAAGCCGCGATCAGCAGCGCGTACCCATGGCGGCGCGCGGCGCGCTCCATGCCGCGGATGATCTGGTCGGAATAGAGCATCGCGGCGTCGTCGGCGTCGTCGCCTGCGCTGTTCTCGGCCTCCGACTCGGCGTCCGGGTCGGAGTAGTCAGGGAAACACAGGCCGAGTACTCCGGTGGTGCGGCTGGCGAGACCGCGAGCATTTCCACTGGGCACGTAGCCGAGCTCGCGGGCGGCCCTGAGGACACGCTCGCGAGTCTGAGCGCGGACCGTGTCGGGGGTGCGGTAGACCCGGGACACGGTGGCGATGGAGACGCCGGAGCGTTCGGCGACGTCGTACACAGTGGGAGCTGCGCTCACTGGGTGGGATCCCCCCGAGTCCGTTGCAGGCCGGCCGGGCCTGAGAGTGTGTGAAAGCGCATTCACCCTAGGTCGGGACGCCGCGCGGGGCAAGGTCGGCCCGGGGCATGGGTTCGCAGAGGTGTCATCGCGGCGACCGGGAAGGTTCACGAGGCGCACCTGCGCCGGCGCATCACCGCTGCCTTGCAGGCATGGCCATCCCGTCACTCCCCGACCGAGCCTGGTCGAAGCCTGCGCCCAGGCGGGCGGCCCGCACCGCCGCCGATCCGATCCCGATGGACTTCGAACGGGCCTGGGCGCGCGGCTCGCCGGATTCCGGCAGCGGCTCGGCGAAGGACTGATCATGCGGATCTCCACCCTGCGGCGGCCAGGCCACCCACCCCGGTGCCTGCATGTGCCACGCCGGCAAGTGGGGCATCGAGGGATTCATGGAATCCACCGCCAAGGATGTCGCCCCGTTCGGTATCGGCGTCACCATCATCGAGGCCGGAGGCGCGCGGACCGAGTTCCGCTACAGCAGCCTGCGGATGGCGACTCCGCTGGGGGAGTACGACGGCACGCCGGCCGCCATGACCCGCGCAGCCAAGGACCGCAGTCGGCCTTCCCTCGGCTCGTGGAGGTGGCTGGTGGCGTCGGTGCTCGGTCTGCGGGAGGCTCGGGAGGAGAAGGTCCGGGAAGAGATCGCGCGGCTGGGGGAGGAGGCGGAGCGGGTGCAGGCTGCACTCGGTGAGGCGGAACGTGTGCTGCGTGGGCTGGTGGATGCCCGCGCGACGGTGGCCGCGGTGCTGGCCGAGCTGCCCCCCGCGGCCGGGGAGCCGCAGCGGGGCGCAGTGGCCGGCTCGGTGGTGCGGCACCGGATCGACAGCATGACGGCGTCGGTCCTGGCGCCGGACTACCAGCGGAACGTGTCGGTGCTGGAGCCGGAAGCGGGCCGGGAGGGCATGCGCTGTCTAGCATCTGGCCGGGGTTCCGGGGTTCCGGGGTTCCGGGCTTCAGGTGGTGTCCCGGCGAAGGTCGAGGGGGTGCAGTCGAAGGCGAAACGCCTGGTGGAGCGGGGGTGGGCTCGGCATGTGTGGGCGGGGGTGCTCACCGCGCTCGTGGTGCCGGCCGGCTGAAGGCACCGGGGCGGCGTCCGGCGAGGCGGCCGCTCATGCCTCGGCCGCCCAGCCGACCGGCACAGCCACCGTCCGCCCACACCAGACGGGTGGAGAAGTGCATTTTGCGCAGTTGGTTAGGGGCGGCGGGCCAGCAAGTGGGCGTCGAGGAAGCCTCGATCGGAGGCCGGGTCATGGAGCAGCCGGGCGAACGTGACGAGCCCGGCCCCGGCCAGCAACTCGGTGAACCGGTCTACCGGCCAGCTATAGGCGGGCGTCACCTTGTGGTCGAAGCGGACCGGCTCTGGTCCGTCCGTCGCAAAGAACGAGACCAGGAGCAGGCCCCCTGGTGCCAGAACACGTACCTGCTCGGCGAGCAGCGAGGGCAATTCCTCAGGCGGGGTATGGATCATCGAGTAGTGGGCCAGCACGCCGCCGAGCGCGCCGTCCCCGACCGGCAGAGCTTCCATCAGCGCCTCATCGAACCGCAGCGCCGGATGGGCCCGCCGGGCGTGGTCGACCATGCCCGGGGAGAGATCCAGCCCGAAGGCGTCCAGCCCCAGTTCGTGCAACATGGCCGTCAGGTGTCCAGGCCCGCACCCGACGTCGGCTGTCCGCGGGTTCCCCGTCCCGCGCACCAGCTCCGCGAAAGTGCCGATCATGTTCCGCGAGAACGGGTGCGCCTCCAACCGATTAGCGAACATGGACGCATAGAGTTCGACGACCTCGTCGTAGGCCGCCCTGGTCTGGTTCTGGTGTTCCGCCACGGGGAGAAGCTAACACCCCTGCCGTTCAAGGCGGTTCTCCGGGGCCATACCCCCCGGGGCTGATCCCATCACATGTAAGGGACGACGTCAGTAGTGCGGAGGAGGTACGTGCCGAGGCACTTGCGCGATGCCGGCGCAGTGCACTTGTTCCGCCGGTGTCGTATTCCGGCGCAGCGCGGGAGCCGTTCGAATGCGGTAGGTGGCCAGAAACATGGAAAAGGCGCGCCCTGTTCGTGGCTGGGCGGAGCCACATCAGAAAGAGGTGGCCTCGTTGCGCGCCAGGGAGGCAGGATCGGCCCTGTGATGCGCCATGCCCACGAGGATCCCGAACTGCTGGCTGTGGTTCGCCGCTATGTCACGCCCGAGCGGCGCCATCTGAAACTCGGCGGCGCCTCGCTACGCATGCAAAGCCCCGAGTACGACCGATTCGTCCGAGGATGCGGGAGTCATCACGGCGGAGGAGATCGCTACCCTCCTTGAGGGCGGGTGGCGCGAGCGGAGGACTGCGACGTGGCTCGTAGCTGTTTCTCAACGGACCGAGTTCCGTGAGCGCCTCGGGGAGCTCCTGCTGGCCAGCGAAGTCTGCTGTGTTGGTCTGGCTTACTGCGTGGCCTTGGCCAGTTTTGGAACGCCGCGTGACGCCGAACTGCTGGCCGCCTACCTTGATCATTACCTTCGCCGTCCCGACCTCGCGTACGACCAAGCCGTGGCTATGGGCGCTCTCCTGTACATCGATCTGAATCTCAGAGGCGATCAAGCGGCCCGCTTCCTGGTGCCGGGTGGCTTGTGGCAACAGTGGCTGGAGAGTGCATCCCACATGCAGCTCACCACTACCCCTGACACCTACCTGAGCGTCATTCGTCGACTCTGCGCCTTCGTCGACGAATGTGCCGAAGCGACATGACGGCTACGCCCCTGACCAGGTAGTCCTGCGGGTATTGGGGTGACGTCAACGAAACGTTGAGCATAAGGGCTCTCCCGTGAACGATCTACGGCGGGCGGACTGGCGCCCTGGTTTCTTCGTTGCCCGGCGAGGGCCAGGTTGTGCAGGCGGGGGCGATGCCGAGCAAGGCGTGGTGGACGCCGTCGCCCTTCAGGCTGCAGTCGCGGAAGATCTTCCAGGTCTTCATGCGGGCGAAAGCACGCTCGATGCCGACACGGACTTTGCGGTGGGAGGCGTTGTGTTCCTCTTTCCACTCGGGCAGTTCGGTTCGGCCGGGTGAGCGGCGGTGCGGGATGACCAGTTCGGTTCCTCGGTAGCCGCCGTCAGCGATGACGGTGGTGTGGGCCGATGGCGTCCTTGGCGCCGGACAGCTCCCACGCCGTGCAGTCGTTGCGGTTGCCGGGCGGCGACCGGCCGACAGCGACGAAGAGCCGGGTGTCGGCGTCGACGACGACCTGGTGGTTGGTGGAGTACCGATAGTTCTTCGATTGCTCGGCGATCCTGTGGTCGCGGGTGGGGGACCGGAGTGCCGTCCACCATCAGCACGGTGTCCTTGCGGAACCGCTTACGGGGCTGGATCGCGAGCGACGGACCAAGGTGGTCGATGACGCGGTCCGCATCCGACTTCGACAGCCCGAACAACGGCAGCAGCTGCCGCAGGGTGAGGTTCCTGCGTCAGTACGCGGTGACCAGTGGGACCCGGTCCTCCAGCCGCAGGCTCCAGGGCCGGCCCTTGCGGATCGGATCGGCACTCTCGAGCCGCAGCGCGGTCACGAGCCTTCCGAACTGCCGCGGGCTCAGCCCAGTGAACGGGGCGATCCGGGACGAATCCGACGCGTGATCACAGCAGGCACACCGAGATCCACTCGTCGCCCGGTGTGGCAGTTCTGGACAGTCTCACCGAGCCTCGATCGGCGCCCGCACAGGCCATGGCGACCTGGGTCAGTCGAAGAGGGCAACGAGTCCGTTCACCCAGATGGCGAGGAACGCAAGGATCGCCACCAGGCATCCGGCCCCTGCCAGGAAGTCGGCGAAGGCGCTCCCCCTGCTGGCTGCGTTCTCGCCAGACGGCACCGTGTCCCAGTCGACGGGGCGTCCCATGGCATCGGAGCAGGCTGCTCGTACTGCTGCGAGTTGCTCTCTGGCAAAGGCCGTTCGGGCAAGCGATTCCGGGCCCTGCCAGGCAAGTGCCCTCATGCGCTGCGGAGCTGTCTGGTATCTCGCCTCGAAGGCGGAGGTCTCGGCTGCGTCCCGGTCCTGTTCGAGGTACATCCAGCGGCCCGCTTCTGCAGGCTCTCCGTACAGGCGGTACACCTCCGCCAGGCGCCGGCGAAGCAGCAGGTCGTTCGGAAAGGAGGACACCAGCCCGCGCAGGCGCTGGCGCGCTACGGGGACCCGGCCGGCGGCCAGGTCTGCATCGACTCGGGCAAGGGTGTCTCTCAGAGGCATGAACGCATGATCGGGTACCGCAGTGACCACCGTCGACCTGGTTTTGTCGCTCAGCACTCGCCCGCCCCAACGACATCGGCCGAACTCCACTGAGACCGAGTTGCCATCGTGATCTTGCATCGTGATCCAGTCCTTGCGCTCGGCCTGAACCGTTGCTCCCAGCGCACACAGCCGCTTGACCTCTGCGGCTGAATCGGCCGTGCTCAGGTCGAGATGGACCCGGTTCTTGGCCCGCTTGCCTTCTGGCACCGCTTGAAGGAAGTTGCGAGGCAACCTGCCTTCCCGGCCAACAAGCAGGACAGTGGGGTCGTCCTCCGAAAAGGGTGCGGTGCGTACGACACCTGGACACGTCGCTCCTCCGGGGGCGTGCCCGTCGGTGAGGGGCCGCGCGATGGCGAGCCGAACGAGACCCGCTCCGCGAATGTGCGGGATTCCCTCAGCCCCCCTGCGCTCCAGAGGATCTGATGACATCGAGCCGTGTCCGGCGGTGCACGGCTCGCCACGAGCAACGAGGTTACTGACGCGCATCACTTCAGGGGGCTCGTCATCGGCGTGGCGCTCTCCCGCATGTCCTCCAGTGAGTGCCCCTTCGTCTCGTCGACGAAGCAGAACACGAGCAGCCGCGAGAGCAGGGCCACGGATGCGTAGACCGTAGCTTCCTGGTAGTGAGAGGTCGCGCAGGCTCGGGAACGAGAAGTTGAACAGGACGCCCGTGAGCCAGTCGGCGGCGGCGCACACCGACAGCGCGACGCCGCGTATGCGGTTGGGGAACATCTCGCCGTGGCCTCGCCCTCATCCTGAACGGCCTGACGCACCGTGTCGGGGTGTAGGGAGCCGATTGGTTCCGCGGGTCAGGCGCAAGATGGGTGCGGAGATCCACTGCCCGGCCGCTGCGGTCGTCGACATCAGCGGCAGACCATGTGAACCACCCCGGTGACCGGACGCGGCCCATGCCGTTTGTGCTCGGCCGACCGGCGGCGTCTCGTCGGGTGGCCGGTGCGACCGCGGTGAAGCGCGTCATTTCTCGGCCGGGATGGGGGCTCGGGGAAGGCGTAGCTCGAAGCATGCTCCGAGGGTCCGGGGGGCGAGGGTGAGGGTGCCTCGGTGGCGGTGCGCCAGGTCGCGGGCGATGGCGAGGCCCAGGCCGGTGCCACCGTGGTCGCGGGAGCGGGCGTCGTCGAGTCGGACGAAGCGTTCGAAGATGCGCTCGGCGTCCTCGGTGGGCACCCCCGGTCCGTCGTCGTGCACCGTGAGGACGACCCGGTGGTCCTGGTTCCGGACGGTGATCTGGATGCGGTGCGCGGCGTGGCGGACGGCGTTGTCAATGAGGTTGCGCAGCAGCCTTTCGAGTTCGTCGGGGTTTCCGCGTACGTAGGCGGGGGCGGTGCTGTCGCAGCTGAGGGTCAACGCCCGTTCGGTGAGGGGGTATTGCTCCGTCAGCCGGGAGGCGATGGCTGTCAGGTCGATGGCTTCGGGGTCGGCTGTGGGAGTGCGGGTGTCGAGGCGGGCGAGGAGCAGCAGGTCTTCGGCGAGGGCCTGGAGACGGCGGGTCTGTCGTGCGGCGGTGGTGGCCGTGGCGGGCCAGTCGGTGCGTTCCGGGTAGGCGAGCGCGACTTCCAGGCTGGCCAGCAGTGTGGTGAGGGGGCTGCGCAGTTCGTGGGCGGCGTCCGCGACGAAGCGGCGCTGCTGGGCGGCGGCGGTGTCGAGGCGTTGAAGGGTGGTGTTGATGGTGGTGGCCAGGGCGGTGATCTCGTGTCCCGTGGCGGGGACGGTGACGCGTTCGCGGGGGTCGCTCGCGGTGACCGAGGCGGTGAGGACGCGGATGGCCTCGACCGGCCGCAGCGCGATGCGGACGGCGAAGTAGGTGACGGCGGCGATCAGTACGAGGCTGATGATCCCGGCCAGGAGCAGCAGACGGTCGGTGATCTTGGTGGTCGCGTCGGCCGTGTACGGCAGCACCACCACATAAACCCGTAGCTTGGCGTCGGCGGCGACGCCCAGAGCGGCGACTTTGCGGCTGCTGAGTCCATCGGCCCGGATATCGGCGGTCATGACCCGCTGGCTCCCGCCGGCCACACTGAATTTGTCCCTGGGGTTGTAGTGGCGGTTCACAGGTATGCGGACGGTGGTGAGCGGTATCAGCGCGGCCATCCCGGTCGTCGGCGGGGTGGGCATCACATGGCGGGTGCCGGGATTGAAGTCCTCCATGCCTCCGCCGTAGGCGACAGCGGAGCGCCGGCCGGTCGCGACGACCTCGTACGGCACGGTGCTTCTCCGTACGGGAACCACACCCTCGTTCAGCTGATCGACGAGAGACCCGAGCTGCGTCTGGGCTTGTTCTTCGGCGATCTGCGTGCTCTGGCGGTGGACGTCGTGGTGTACCCACAAGCCGATGCCGGCCAGAATGACGGCGGCGGTCAAGGCGGCGGCCAGGGCGGCGCTGGCCCGTACCGAACGCGGCCACCAGCGGCGTCGCGGCTCAGTCGCGTTCACGGTCGTCCACCAGCCGGTAGCCGATACCCCGTACGGTCTGCAGGGACTGCCGGTGGAACGCGGTGTCCACCTTCTTGCGGAGGGCGCTGACGCGCGCCTCCACCAGGTTGGGATCCTCGGCTTCGTCGGGCCACGCGTGATAGAGCAGATCCGTTTTGGAGACCGCCTGGCCCGCCCGGCGGGCCAGCAGCTCCAGCACGGCGAACTCCCGGGGTGTGAGTTCCACCCGGACCCCGGCCCGGCGGCACACCCGGCCGGCGACGTCCAACGAGAGGTCGCCCACGGCAAGGACGGGCGGGACGGCCGCGGCGGCTCGTCTGACCAGGGCTCGCAGCCGTGCGACGAGCACCATGTAGGAGAAGGGTTTGGCCAGGTAGTCGTCGGCCCCCGTGTCCAGGGCCTCTGCCTGATCCCACTCCCCGTCCTTGGCGGTGAGTACCAGGATGGGAGTCGCGTTGCCCTCCCGGCGCAGCTGGGCGCAGACCTTGTAGCCATTGAGTCCGGGCAGCATCAAGTCCAGTACGACAAGGGCGTATTCGCCGGTGCGGGCCATCCACAGTCCCTGCCGGCCGTCATGGGCGAGGTCGACGCTGTAGCCCTCGGCGGTCAGGCCGGTGTGCAGGGTGTGGGCAAGGTCCAGCTCGTCTTCGACCACCAGGATGCGCATGTGGTGCAGCCTCGCACAGTGCCGGGCCGCCTTCCTGATCGGCCGGTCAGGTTGGGTCAGCATCCGATCAATGAGGTCCCAGCACGCTGGCGGAGTCTCTTCGCCACTGCTGAAAGGCCCTGTCGCCGATGTCCCTTGATGAACGTGCCCCCGCCGTGGCCAGCACGGTTTCCCCTCCCGTACCCGCCCGTCGACAATCACCGGGCCCGGCCAAAGCCGTTGTCGTCATCGCGCCCTTGTCGCTGACCATCGCTCTGGGGCTGTGGGGTATCCGCAGGCAGAACACTATGTGGGGGGACGAGTCCGTCACCTATCAGCTCGCGCACCGCGATCTTTCGCAGATATGGCACACCGCCCAGCATGTTGATCTGGTCCATGCCCTTTACTACGCCGTGATGCATGAGATCTTCGGTCTCTTCGGCGGAGGGCTGCTGACGTTGCGGCTGCCGTCTGTAGTGGCAATGTCCGTGGCGGCGAGCGGAGTCGGGCTTCTGGCGCTGCGCCTGGCGGGACCCCGTGCCGGGCTGCTGGCCGGGCTGGTGTTTCCGCTCCTTCCCCAGGTACAGAAGTACGCGCAGGAAGGCCGCTCGTATGCCATGGTCTGTGCCCTGGTCACCTGGGCCACCTATGCGCTCGTGGTCAGCGTCCCGCATCGCGCCCGATGGCGGTGGGCGGTCTATGGCTCCATCATGCTGCTGGCCTGTCTGCTCCATGAGTTCGCGGTCCTCGCCCTGGTTGCCCACGGCGTCACACTGGTCGTCTCCCGTGTTCCACGACCGGTGCTGAGGGCGTGGAGTGTGGCTGCCGCGGGCGTTGTGGCCGGGCTGTTGCCACTGGCGATCTGCAGTGCGGGGCAGTCGGAGCAGGTGTCCTGGATCGGCGGACCGGTGCGGCTTCGCTATTTCCTGGTCGTGGCGGTCGTGGGCGTGGCGTGTGCCCGAGCGCCCCTGGGAGTGAGGGGGCCCGTGCGGCTTTCCGCGCTGGCTGTGCCGATTCTTGTGCTTCCGGGACTTCTGCTGCTGATCACCTCACTGGTCAAGCCCCTTTTCGTCGACCGGTATGTGCTCTACAGCAACATCGGAATCGCCCTGCTGCTGGGCGCCTGGATGGACCATTTCCACCGGCGGCAGCAGTCTCCCCGCAACGCGTGGATTGCGGCGGTTGCCGTGCTGGCCGCGCTCGTCCCACCGAGCCTTTCGCTGAGGACGCCCCAGAGCCGGAGCAATGACGTCACCGCCATCGGCGCCACCGTACGCAAGGAAGGCCGTCCCGGCGACGGACTGCTCTATCTCTCCGGCCGGCAACGGATCTTGACCGCGGCCAACCCCGAGGACACCCGTTTCCTGACGGATCTGGCCCTGGCACAGGACCCCGTTTCGTCGAACACGCTTGCGGGTGTCGAACTTCCCGCCCAGGATATAGCGGCACGCATGCTGGAATTCGACCGGATCGTCGCGGTTCGCGCGGCGGGGGGTGCGCACTCGCTGACCAACCCGCAGGAGAAGGCGAAAACAAGCACCCTGCGGCGCCACTTCCGCGAGTACGGAACAACCCATGTCAACGGGGCGCGAGTCACCGTCTATATCCGAGACCACGCCCCGACTCCGAAGGCCGGCCCTCGATCCAGCAGCCGGGAGCGAGCGGTGGGGTGATGAGGTGACCGCAACTGGAGCCGGCCCGTCAAAAGCCAAGGGCAGGACGATATCTGCCAGTTCAAACGCAGGGTTACTTCCGCGCTCAGTCGATTCCGCGGATGATGTGAGATTCCGCAGGATCCTCTTCATAGCCTGCGAGGCAGATCGCCGGTGCAGTCGCTGGACTCCTGACGGACTTTACGTCAGCAAGGGGGCGCGCGTCGACCATGATCTCGGCAGCTGAATTACTGCCGTCAACGGCATCGTCGTGAATCTTGGGCATGCTCTTCTTCGATTGTCTTTCCGTCACACCTGCCTCCATGGCCCGGGCGACCGATAGCATTGTTTTCGGTAATTTCTTTCGGCGGGCAGGCGCTTGACCAACGCCGCTTCGACCTGCACCTGACACCGAGTACACCTGAATAACCGCCATGGGCATAGGAACCGTGCCGGCAGAACGTGTGAACGTGTTGAAAGCTTGTGAAGCAGATGCCCGCTCGGCAGCCTCGTTTGTGTTGGGGGTGGGGATGGAGCAAGCGGTTTTGGAATCTGTCAGGTACTCCGCGGTGCGTCAGGACTGCGGTGCAGAACTGGAGTGTTGGGGGACCCAGGCCCTCGTCGACGGCCGCGCCAGCAGAACGGCGGGGTCAGATGCTCTCCGAGCATGGACCCGCGAGGCCGCACGTGAGCGGTTCGTCGGCCAAGGGTGTCCCCATCCTGCGGTGGCCGGCGGGGCGGCTGAATGCCTCGCCGGTGGCACCACTTGGGACGTGGACGCCATGTGGTCGCCGCCCTGCGGGCCGGGGCGAGCGGTTACCTGCTGAAGGACACCCGTCCAATTCGGCCTCATCTTCAGCCCGGCGCTCGCCGACATCCATGAGGTGGGACGGCTGGCCGAAGTCATCCAGCTTCGCGGGCGTCCTGAGCGGCACGGTGCCGCTCAGGACGCCCCTTTCGATGGCGGCCGACTGCTGCGCCGCGAGCCGGTCGCAGTGGTGGCGGCGATCCTGGTCCATCCTCATCGGACGGCTGATCGCCGAGAAGACCGGCATCCCGGCCGGTGACGTGAACGTGGCGCCCTCCAGCAACCGCGCTGCCGGCGTCACGCTGACCGACAAAAGGTGCTGCTGGAGTTCGGAGGCAAGTCGGCCAACGTCGTGCTGGACGACGCCGACCCGGAGCAGGTGGTGGGCACTTCCGTCCGGATGCCCTGCGCCGTGACCGGCGAGCCATGCGGGGTCTTCAGTCGCGATGGCCAACGGCGCACCCTGGTCGGCAACGCCCCCTCACCTGGCGACTGGATCGTCGCCGTCTCGAGACCTGGGCCTACTTCCCCCTGGAGGGGCTTCCCGCCGGCGGGCACGCCTTGCGGACTGGACCTGCCTGCTCAGTAGGGGCCTTCGCTGTCGGGGCCCCAGAGATTGAGGACTCCGTCGAGTTCGGTGAGGTCGGCCAGGAGGCGGTGCACGCTGCCGGTGCCCTCGATGGACAGGTGCACCTCGGTGCTGCCGGCGCCGAGCCTGGTCTCATCGGCGCCTTCCTGCCAGGGCGCACGGTCGACCCGGACGTTGAGCACGCGGAATCCTTCTGCCGTGCAGCGTTCCAGGATGCGCGCGAGGACCCCGCGTCCGGGCAGGTAGGACAGTTGCAGATCGGTCTGCTCGGGGGTGGAGACGGCCGGGACGCGGCGGGTGAGCACGGGGTAGCCCCGCACGATGAGGAAGTGCGCCCCGGTGACGCAGAAGGCGAGCAGCCACAGTCCGCCGCCGCAGGCCATTCCGACTGCCGCGGTCAGCCAGATGGTCGCGGCTGTGGTCAGCCCGCGCACGATGTCCCGCCGTACGAAGATCAGGCCGCCGCCGATGAAGCCGATGCCCGTGACGATCTGCGCCGCCACCCGGGAGGGATCGAGGACGACGTGGGGGAGACCGAGCACGTTGGTGAAGCCGTGCTGGGAGACCTCCATGAACAGCGCCGCTCCGACGCCCACCAGCGCATGGGTGCGCAGGCCGGCGCTCTTTTGCTGAACCGCCCGCTCCAGGCCGATCAAGGTCGACAGCAGCAGGGCCAGGCCGAGTTCGGCGATCTGCCGCAGGCCCTGGCCGCTGTTCGGGTTCCACAGCAGCGATGCGCTTGATTGCATGATCCGCTCCCGTCGCCGGTCCGCTTGAAAGGCTCAGGTACCCGGCTCAGCGAAGACACCACACTCGTGCTGGTACGGCGTGGCCTTCGCTCGGAAGGGAGCCAGAGCCTCGCCTTCTGCAACGATCACGTCATCAGCCGGCAACGGCACAGGCCGCAGGCCCCGAACTCCGTTGACGAGCCGGTTTCCGCAGCGCAAGACCTCTCGCGCATGCTGAACCACAAGGGCCTCGGGCTCGGAGACCGGCTGCGGACCGGTATCAAGGTGGGGACTTGGCTGCGCGGCGGGTCCTACGGCCTTCGGTATAGCGGGTAACGGGTCCGGCTCCGGCAAGGCTACGACGCCCGGCCAAGTTCTTCCTCTCTGGATGCGCTCTTCGACGAGCTGCCAGACCTCGACGCGGTGGTGTGCTGTGCCGCCAGCGGCCCGCTGGTCGACTTGGTGTCAGCGGCAGATGACGAGATCGCTGCCGGAGTGCGGGGCAAGCTCCTGGGGCAGGTTGCCCTGGCCCGGCGTGCCGTGCGTCATCTGCGGGACGGCGGCTCCGTCACCCTGACCGGGGGCACCTTCTCCGCGCCGCTGACCGGTGGGTCGCTGGGGGCCCTCATCAACACTGGCCTGGAGGGTTTCGTCCGCAACGCGGCTGGTGAGTTGCCGCGGAATCTGCGGATCAATCTCATCAGCCCGTAACCGGTGACGGGGAGGTGCACGGGCTACGCCGCCGTGCCGTGGCCCGTGCACCGGGGCAGACCCGGCGGGCGCTGCGCCAGGAACTCGACCGCACCGGGTTCGGCACCTTCCAGCAGCGCACCGGGATCACCGAACCCCAACGCGACACGGTGTGCGACGATGCCGCTGCGGGCCGACGCCGGACGTCGCCCGGCGCACGCCTGGGTGGGTACGACGGCCACGGCGAGGTGTCGTGGCCGTCGTCGCCCGCCCGGCCGACCCGGCGGCATCCGGCGTCGGCACGGGACTCAGACAGGGAGCACCGAAAGCGAGACCACACGTGCGTCGTTGCGGGCCCGGCCCCTGATCCGCAGGGCCACGTAGCGGGCGGTGCCCTTCGTGGTGAGTGTCGCGACACGACCCCTGGTCCGGAAGGTTCCGACCGGCTCGTACGACAGGCCGTCGGTGCTGAACTCGGCCTCCGCCGACGGCACACGCCCCCCTGTCCAGCTGATCCGGATCTCGCCGATCGCCGTCGGTGCTCCGAGGTCGACCACCATGCGGCCGTCGGCCCCAGGACTCCAGGAGGTGTGCGGGTCACCGTCGACCGCCGCCGCCGGGTCGGACATGCCGGCCGGGAGCGGAGCCGTCGGGAAGGTGACGCGACCGAGTGCCAGGTCAGTGAGTGGATAGGCGGGGCTACCGGGCACGGTGACGTCCTCGGTACGCCCGCGGCGCACGCTGACGTGCGTCGCACGCCCGCCGGGCCCGCTCAGCGGGATGACCACCAGTCGGCAGGAGGGCCCTGTCAGCCGGAGCGTGGCCGCGTCCACGACCTCGGCGCGCAATCCGGCCGGAACGCGCCCGCCGCCATCGGGTCGCAGGACGAACCGGGCGGGTGCCACCTCCGCCCGGGCGGCGGGGAGTTCGGCGCGATAGTCGGTGCCGTCGGCCGTCAGCGTCTGCATGCCCGCATACAACCGTACCGAACGGGTGTCCTGTGGTACGGACACCGTGGTGGTCACGGCAGCGGCCGACAGATTGAACAGGCTGAGGTGACCTCCCGCGGTGCTCGCGCGTACCCCGGGATGCTCCGACCTGGGCGCCTCGCGCCCCGCGGCAGTCTTCACCTCGGACGGGGCGCCGTCGGCGTAACCCTCGACGAGAACGGCCTCGGCCGGACCGTCGGAGAGGATCAGCGTGTCACCGTAGACGGCAAGCGGGTTCTTCCCACCGCGTACGACGAGGCCCGCCCGCCCGTCCACCGAGACCCAGCCGCCGGTGGTGGTGAGGTGGGCGTGCGGATAGCGCTCAAGGTCGGTCCAGGTCTTTCCGTCCACCGAGCCCTGGAGCACGTACGCCCGGCCGGCGGCGGCCTCCCAGCGCAGGGTGACACGGTCGAACTCCCGCTCCTGGCCGAAATCGACGGTGATCCAGCTGTCCGCCCGCGGACGGTCGGCGACGGAGACGGCCCAGCGCGTCGCCAGGTTGCCGTCGATGGCCAGGGCCGCGCCCTTGCCGGCGTCGGAGGACGAAGCCGTCGCGGTCGCACCGCGCGCGAGGTCCTCCCCCTCGGCGCCGTCGCGCACCTCGATCGCGTACAGGGAGTATCCGTACTTCGGGTCCGGGGTGATCCCGCGCATCCGCAACTGCCTGTAGGAAGCTCTGGTGAAGCTGATGTCGTCCGTGCGCCCGCCGCCGGGCGCCGGGGCGCCGCCGTCCTTGGCGGCGACGGTGGTCGCCCCCTCGGCGACGGTGTACGTACGGCCGCCGTCGAGGCCCTTGATTCCCGGCATGGTGAGGTTGTGCACTTCGAGGTGGCCCTCGCCGGCGGAGGTGCCGCTCGTCGCGTAGACGACGTCCCCGGAGGGAAGAGTGGTGAACCCCGCGAAGCCCGTGGGCAGGGTGAAGAGCGTTGCACTGCCGTCGAAGCCGTCACGGAGTTCGCTGTATGTGACGACGGAACGGGCGGAAGGTATGGCGTTGGTCGCGGGAAGGAACATGGGTGTGTTCCCACTGAGGTTGAACAGCCAGTCGTCGTGGGCGGGCTGCCAGGCGAACTTGACGTAGCCGGGCTTGCTGACGGCCGCGGCCCAGGCTGCCGGCGACTGGTGCGCGACCAGGCCGGGCCCGGGGCCGAAGTCCCGTACACCCCTGGCCCGTTCGAACAACTCCCGCTCCGTGAGCGGGCGTACCGCCTTGCCCTGTGCGGCCCGCCACTCGTGCAGCAGATAGCTGATGGCGATCTCGGCGCGGGCCTCCGGCTCGTACTTGGGCTCCCCGGAGAACTTGGTCAGACGGTTGGCCGGCGCGTACGCCTGGTAGGCCTCCAGGCGCTCGGCCAGCGCGGCCTCGGCACGGGCAGCGGCCCGGTCTCCCAGCACCTGGGCGAGGAACGCGAGGGGGATGACGTCACGTCCGTAAAGGTGCTCACGGTCGTTGACCATCGGCATCAGCGGCTCACCTGAGTCGCTCATCACCATGAGGAGGGTGTCCCACAGGAGCCCGGCGTTCGGCTGCGAGGTCAGGACCTCGGGTAGCGGCCTGCCGGCGGTGATGAAGTGCGCCGCGTTGCGCCCGGATGTTCGCCACAGTTCGGACTGGTAGTGCGGGCCGAACGAGCCGTGGTTCTCGACGATGAAGGTGTCGTAGAGGTTCTGAGCGGTGTTGTCGCTGATGGGAACACCGTCGACCAGCGCCGGATTGGCGCGGTCCGCGGCAGGCAGTCCGGTCTCGTTGCGGCTCCAGCGGCCGAAGGCGTCCCTCCACTGCGGATACTTCACGTTGTCGGGCGCCCAGGCGAGTCCGGGGGCCAGCGCCTGCGCGTAGACACCCATCTCCTCCAGCTTTGTGTCGCCCACGAAGCCGCCGTTGAGGCCGCGCGGTGTCCAGTCTCCCGAGGCGGGGTCGTCACCCGTGCCGAGACCGGCGGTGAACTCGGCCTGCGCCCGCGCGATCGTGTCCACGTTCTCGCGCGTCGCGCTGTCCAGCCGATCCCACAGAAGGCGCGCGGCAAGGACGAAGTAGAGCTGGAAGGTGGTGTCGAAGAAGAGGGTGCGGCCCCATTCGGTGCCTCCGGTGAGGCGGTTCGAGGAGGCGAAGTGCTTGATGGTCGCGAGGGTACGGGCGAGCAGGGTCTTCTCGTCGACGCCGGCCTGTTCGGCGTCGTACGTACCGCGGGTGAGCAGCAGAGCGTTCCCGAGGACGACGGCGAAGCCGAAACTCTTGGCGGTGTAGTGTCCGTTGGAGGCGTCCCACTGGGTCTCGGACCAGTTGGTGTGGGTGAGCAGGGCCCGGTAGTAGGCGTCGGCGATGTGATCGGGAGCGGCCGGGCGAGGAACACCCGGCCCCTCGTCGGCCGCGGCCGACGAAGCGCCGAGCGACGTCGACGCCGCCAACGCCACGGTCAGACCGGACAGTTGGGCGAACCGGCGTCTGCTCAGCGCGGGCAGGTGGTGGTTCACGGGGATGCGCCTCCTGGGATCGAGCCTTAGACAACGTTGTCAAAGTCCGGTTCATTCTTTGTGCGCAAAGTCCGAACCGTCAATCCCCGGGAGCCTCCGCACACGCTCGGCTCCAACTCGTGGATGCGATCCACGAACGGACAGGCCGCTACGGTGCCGAGCTGCGAGCCCAGCCGAGCAGGCCACCCTTCGTCAAGGTTTACTCCTGTTTGCCCTGGCGGACTTCCGCGATGGGCAGGGTGGTGGCGGGGGCGCCGAGCTCCCGTGGGGTGGGGCCGGCGGGTGTGGGGATGTCGGTGAGCCGGGCCAGGAGCGAGTCGATGGCGGTGCGGCCGTCGTCGGCCGCGGCGCGTTCGTCCTCGGTCAGCGGAACGGACGCGAGCACGCGCTGCAAGTTCTTCTTCGCTTCGAGAAGTTGCGCCATGCTTCGAGACCGTGGCCCGCGGCGACAACCTGGTCCTCGAAGACCAGCCCCGGCACCGGTCCGAGGAACATCGCCACCGCTGACCGAGCCACCCTGCCGTCACACGGCCGTGGCGTCCCTCCCGGATGCGAGGGGAGCCACGGCCGCCGACGCTGGAACCATGAGGGCCACCGCTACCTGGTCGGGCACCATCGCCTCCGGGATGACCACTTCTCTGAACTAGCCCGACTCCGAAGCTCCGTTGGCTCTGCCGACCGTCCTGCAGCAAGGGCCGACGTCGGCGAGGACGCTCGACGGACACGTGAGATTGAGCGGTGCGACTCTCGCGGCAACCGGCTCCAGAATGGCACTTGGCGCCGGAACCATGCCAGTCAGTGGCTCAGGGCGCGTAGCCGCACAGGTGGACCGCGCTCGTCTCGTCCGAGCCCTCCTCCATCTTGTCGGCGGGGAGTGCGCCGCTCAGAGGCGGCTCAGACGGGAAGTCCGGTGATGCTGAGGGCGAAGTCCACGTTCCCCACCCCATGGTTGGCGAGACCCACCGTGACCACGCCCGCTCCTTCCAGCCAGTGCGCCATTTTCAGGCCGCCGACGTCCAGCGGGCGCAGCCCAAGGCTCTCGATGAACGCCTCCACACTTGCCTTGGCCTGCGCATTGTCGCCAGCGATGAAGACGTCGGGCCGACCCTTCTCCAGGACATGACGGAAGACGGTGTTGAACGCCTTCACCACGCTGGCGCTGGCCGGGGCCGCCCTGGCGACTTCCTGCGCGATCGAGGTCTCCTCGCGGTGGGCCAGCCCGTCGAACGTGGAATTGAAGGGATTGCTGATGTCGACGATGACCTTGCCCGCGAGAGCGTCCCCGTACTGGGCGACGACCGGCACGACACCGTCGTACAACAGGGCCACGATGACGATGTCCCCGGCCGGGGCGGTGCCCCATTCTCCCGTCGTGGCGCCGCCCCCGAGAGCCTTGGCCAGGTCAGCGGCCTTGGACTGATCGCGGCCCATGACCTCGACGGTGTTGCCGCCCGATACCGCCCGCGCGCCGATGGTGCGGGCCATGTTCCCGGTGCCGATGATGCTGATGCTGCTCATGAGATGTCCTGCCCTGGTGGTGTGTTGTCCGGTTCAGATGGCGGTGGTGCCGCCGTCGGCGACGAGTTCCATGCCGTTGACGTAGCTGGAGTCGTCGGAGGCGAGGAAGAGGGCGGCGGTGGCGATTTCGTCGGGGCGGCCCATCTGGCCGCGGGGGATGAGGGACTCGAACTGGCGCTTGGTGGCCTCGTCGAAGAGCTCTTCCTGCTTGGCGGTGGCGACCTGGCCGGGAGTCAGGACGTTGACGCGGATGCGGCGGTCCTTGAGCTCGTTGAGCCAGACGCGGGCCCAGGCCTGCTGGACGGCCTTGCTGCCGGCGTAGACGCTCCAGCCGGGGAAGGCGCCGAGGGAGGCGTTGGAGCCGGTCATGAGGATGGAGCCGCCGTCGTTGAAGAGCGGGAGTGCCTTCTGGACGGTGAACAGGGTGCCGCGGGCGTTGAGCCAGAACGCGGCGTGGAAGTGGGCTTCGGTGATCTCGCCGAGCGGGGCGGGCTCGCCCACGCCGGCGCTGGCCCACAGCACGTCGAGGCTGCCCTTCTCCCGCTTGACGGTGTCGTACAGGCGGTCCAGGTCGTCCAGGTCGGCGGCGTCGCCCTGGACGCCGGTGACGTTGCGGCCGATCTGCTTCACGGCCTCGTCCAGGGCGTCCTGGCGGCGGCCGGTGATGAAGACGTGCGCTCCCTCGTCGACGAACAGCTTTGCGCCGGCCAGCGCCATGCCGGTGGTGCCGCCGGTGATGACCGCTACCTTGCCGTCGAGCTTTCCCATGGTCGCTCCCTTGGGTCGATGGTGCCGTGCGCACCTGGGGTGACGGTGTTATGTACACCGCCCTGTGTGCTTACGGTACGGGGCAGGTCGCCGGGGCGCAAACTATGTACACCGGACGTTACCCAGCGGGGTACCATGGACCCATGACGGAGTTGGAGAAGGGCCCCAAGGGTCGCCGCCGCGGCCGAGGCGCCCGCGAACGCATCCTCAGTGCGTCCCAGCAGCTGTTCCGCGAGCAGGGAATCAACCGCACCGGCATGGACCAGCTCTGCGCGGCGGCCCAGGTGTCCAAGCGCACGGCCTACCAGCACTTCACCAGCAAGGACGAGCTCGTCGCCGAGTACCTGCGCCGGTTCGATCCCTCCGTTCTGTCCGGCGTGTTCGACCGCACCGACCTCACGCCCCGCGAACGGCTCCTCGCCGCCTTCGACATCCCGCCCACCACCCCCCTGTGCCCCTACATCGGCGCCGCCGTCGAACTCCACGACCCCCAGCACCCCGCATCCCAGTACGCACGCGACTACAAGAAAGCCGTCGCCGCGCGGCTCGCCGACACCGCCCGCGAAGCCGGCGCCGCCGATCCTGAACAGCTCGGCGAGCAGCTTGCGCTGCTCATCGACGGCGCCGCGGCCCGTACCCGGGTCCTCGACGCCGACGCCTTCCCCACCGCCGCCGCCATCGCCGCCGTCCTCATCGACAACGCCATCCCCGCCGCGGCCGGCGATGACCGGCGACCGGAGGAGGTGTCAGGTTGACTTGGCATTCCGCGGCCGGGCTGGACGCGCTGCCGGTCGCGCGGCCGCACCCGCTGGTACGCGACACCAGCCGCCCGGCACCTGGCCCGGACCTCCTGGCTTTTAAGGAACTGGCCGCCTGCTGAAGCCAGCGGCAGAAGCCGCCGGGGAGAGCGGCGACCCCTGAAGGCTTGAGGAGTTTGAGGCGGTCATCCCGGCCCGGGGCGCTGACGCGCGGCCGGTTCGGACAGACGGCTGATCGCATGAGTCCGTAGGCGGTGGCGCATGACGAACTTGTACGCAGCTGGGAGGTTCTGTGAGCGGTTCGTCTGGGCCAGGCCGGCCCGGAACGAAGGCCAACAGGCGGGCAGCCGGCACAGCCGGCTGAAACCCGCCGTCGGGTTCTGGATCCCACGGACCGACTCCCGACACTACGAAGGGCGGACCGCCGGCGATCAGCGGACTTGAGCCGCGTCCGCAGCACATACTTCCAGTCGGTCTCAGATGCTTCGGGCCCCCTCCGACAACTGCTGCGCGAAGAGCGGAACCGGCTCAGAGGCCAGCCGCAACAGCGCCGCTCCATCAGGCCGTTTCACTCTCCAGCATGATGAACGGGGGTCGGTCGGACTGCTCAGGCGTGCCTTGAGACGGCATCGCCTCCGAGCTGCCACATCTCGTAGTTCCCGCATTCTGCGGTGATCTCGGCCGTCGACTGGGCCGCGGTGACGAAGTCGTCTACTACCGGTGAGGTGTGCGATGCCGCCACCGCGAGGCACACCTGGTCGGGTGCCAGATCGGGGATGGGCACATAGACGACGTCCGGATGCGAGTAGAACACGGATGCCGAACGGGCCAGGAAGGAGATGCCCCGTCCGGCCGCGACATGCGCGAGCGTCTCGTCCACCCCGCGCACCGGGTACCCGGCGTTGGGGAGCGGGCGTTTGGTGGGCTGCGTGCTTGGATCACCGTGCCAGACCAGCGGTTCGCCGGCCAGATCGGCCTCGGTGACCTCCTCCTTGTGGGCGAGTCGGTGTCCGGCGGGCAGTACCGCTACCCGCGGTTCGGTGTACAGCGGGGTGACGCGCAGGCCGGTCTCGTCGATGGGCAGCCGTACGTAGCCGACGTCGATGCGGCCGTCGAGCAGCATCGCAGCCTGGTCGTCCGCTTCGATCCGCTGTACGTCCACGACCACGTCCGGGTGCCGGTCCTCGAACGCGCGGGCCGCCGGGGTGACTGCAACGCCGGCCCGGAAGCCGACCATCAGCCGCCGCTTGCCACTGGCGACAGCGGACACCCGGCGGCGGACCGCGTGGGTTGAGGCGAGCAGCGGACCGGCGTCGGCCAGCAGTTGCCGGCCCGCATCTGTCAGCTCTACGCCGTGGCGATCCCTGGTGAACAGCGAGGCGCCGAGATCCTGCTCAAGCGCGCGGATCTGCCGGCTGAGTACCGGCTGTGCGATGTGAAGCTCATCGGCGGCGCGGCCGAAATGCAGCCGGTCGGCCACGGTGACGAAGTAACGCAGTTTGCGCAGATCCAGATCCATAAAACCCCCAGCCCGGTGATACCTCCAGGGTATCACCACGGCTCCAATAGGTCTTGGACACCGCTCAGACCCGCTGGCAGCATGAAAAACAGGCGCTCAAGGGCGTCGAAATGAATTCGGCACAAGAATTCGACACTGGAAATTGACAGCAGGGCCAAAGCCCGGAAAGCAGGAACACCGATGAGCAGCACCAGCATTATCGGACTGGGAAACATGGCCCGTGCTTTGGCCGGCCGGGCGCTCGCCGGCGGTAACGCCGTCGAGATCATCGGCCGCGACCAGGCCAAGGAATTGGCCGCCACGCTCGGCGGCGCCACGGTCGGGACGGCCGGGGCCGCCCCGACCGGGGACATCGTGATTCACGCCGCGCCGTACGCCGCCGCGGCGGCGGTGGTGGGGGAGTACGGGGACGCACTGCGCGGCAAGATCATCGTTGACATCACCAACCCCGTAGCCCCCGACCTGCAGGGCTTCGTCGTCCCCGACGACAGTTCCGGCGCGCAGGAGATCGCCAAGGCGGCTCCCGACGGCGCGCACGTCGTCAAGGCGTTCAACACTGTGTTCTCCCACGTTCTGGCGGCCGGCCCGGCCGAGGATCGCCCCCTGGACGTGTTCATCGCCGGCGACGACGCGCAGGCGAAGGCACGCGTATCGGCGTTCGTCGAGAGCCTGGGGCTGCGCCCCTGGGACACCGGGGAACTGTTCATGGCGCGGGCACTGGAGAACGTCGGCCTGCTGGAGCTGGGCCTCATGAACCACTCCGTCAAGCACACCGATTTCTCCCTCGGTATCGCCCTTCTCGGCTGAGCACACCCCAACCACTGCCTCTCGTGCCGCATTACGCCAGTTCACTTACGGCACGAAAAGACCCTGCACCTACCCTCACAAGGACCGTTAGATGCGCGTATTCGTCGCTGGGGGGACCGGCCATTCCGGTTCGTACATCATCCCCGAGCTCATCGCCGCCGGGCACGAGGTCACCGGCCTGGCCCGGTCGGACGCTTCCGCTTCGGCCCTGTCCGCGCTCGGCGCGAAGGTGCGTCGCGGCGACCTTCAGGATCTCGACGGGCTCAAGGAGGCAGCCTCGGGCTCCGATGGCGTCATCCATGTCGCCCACAGGCAGGATCTGCTGCCCTCCGGCGGGATGGACGCCGTGGCCGCTGCGGAGCTCCCGGTCATGCTCGCGTACGGCGAGGTACTGGCGGGAACCGGGAAGCCGCTGGTCACGGCGGGAAGCATAGGCTCGCCCGGGAACCTGGAGCGGCCGGCCACCGAGGAGGACCCGGCGCTGCCCGCCGGCGAGGAGCACAAGGGCACCCTGCGGGTCCGCAACGTCGTGGAGAGGGCCGTTGTCGGCCTCGCCGAGCAGGGGGTGCGGTCTTCGGTCGTGCGGATCGCCAACATCGTGCACAGCACGACCGATCGTGCCGGTTTCCTCCCCACGCTGATCGCGCTCGCGAAGGAGAAGGGGTTCGTCGGCTACCCCGGCGACGGCGCGAACCTGTGGAACGCCGTGCACGTCCGCGATGCCGCCACGTTGTTCCGCCTGGCGCTGGAGAAGGGGCCGGCCGGCAGATACTGGCACGCGGTCGAGAACGGGGGCATCCCGTTCCGCGACATCGCCGAGGCCATCGCCGGCCGCCTGGGCCTGCCCGCCGTGAGCGTTCCCGACGATGCCCTGATGACGCCGGGGTACTTCGGGTTCCTCACGCATATCGTCACGCAGGGCTACCCGGCGTCCAACCTCATCACCCGCCGGACCCTCGGCTGGGAACCCGCCCGGCCCGGCCTGCTCGCCGATCTGGACAACGGCCATTATTTCCCCGCCGGCTGACGGCGGGGACCCGAATCGTGACGAGCCCGCCAACCGGCAAGTCCAGCTCTTCTGAAGGACATTGTGATTGTGACGACTGTGGGATTCATCGGAAGCGGAAGCATCGGCAGGACTCTTGCGCGACTCGCTGTCGGGGCCGGGCACCAGGTGCTGCTCAGCAACTCGCGCGGTCCCGAAACGCTTCGGGACACAGCCGAGGAACTGGGGCCGCGGGCGTCCGCGGCGACGAGCGAAGAGGCCGCGGCGGCCGGTGACATTGTCGTGGTCACGGTGCCGGTCAGCGCCTTCCCCCACGTGCCCGCCGCACCACTGGCCGGGAAGACGGTCATCGACACCTGCAACTACGGCCCCGAGCGTGACGGGCACATCCCCGAGCTCGACAGCAAGTCCCTCACCTCAAGCGAGCTGCTTCTGCGGTACGTCCCCAACGCCCTGCTCGTCAAGGCGTTCAACAACATCTTCTTCAAGCACCTGCTGTCACTCGCCCGCCCGGCAGGGGCGGCCGACCGCTCCTACCTGCCGATCGCCGGGGACTCTGCACCGGCGAAGGCGGCGGTGACCGAATTCATCGACTCCATCGGCTACAGCGTGACAGACGCGGGAACCCTGGCCGACAGCTGGCGGCAGGCGACGGGCACGCCGGTGTGGGGAACACCGTACGGGCCGTTCTCCAACGAGAAGGGCCGGCCGGCCGGTGAGGACGCCATCCGCGCGGCACTGGCCACCGCAACGCGGTAACCGTCAACTGTGCGGACCGTGAGGTGGTCCGGCCGTACCATGCCCCCGCCCGGGGATACCGGCGGGGGCATATTTCACACGCAACGGTATCGAATCCAGCGAAGGGTTTGCCCTGCGTCTCGTCGCGCGGAGTCAGGTTCGACGTCGCTTGGTCAGGTCGCGGACTGCTCCCTGGGCGGTCCGGGCCAAGAGCTGCGCCTGGCTGGGCAGATCGTCGCGTTCGGCGCGGACCTGACCAGGGCGTAGAACAGGTCTTTCAGGCCGGTGTGCTTGTGGATGAGCTTGTTGCGGCGCTGGCCGGCTTCCGCGGCGAGGGAGACAATGGTCAGCTTGCCGTCGGAGTGCAGCGGGGCGCCGATCAGCAGGCGCGCCATGGCGTCGGTGGTGGCTCTGATCTCTGCGACGTACTCGGTGCCGTCGTGACCCTGGGCGTGAGCGACGGCCTCGCCGACGGGCTGGGCCAGCGCCACGCCGTCGCGCGAGCCGGGGACGGCCGCGGCGGGGGTGTTCATCGTCGCTCCTCGAATTCGGCGCTGGGCGTCGTGGCGGCGGATGATGTCGGTGAGATGGGCTCTGCGCGGCTGTTCGCGGGCCGCGACGGGACAGGGGTCGAGGCCTGCGTCGGCGTCCGCGTTGATCCGAGCGACCTCGGCCCGTAGGGCGGCGATCTGGCTGTCAGTGCGGCTGATGTTCGCGCACGCCGGATGGCAGCGGGAGTGGTCCGGGGTGGGGCGGCCGCGGTCGCGCGCTCGGTCGCGGTCGGGGTTGCACAGGGCGGTGAACGCGTCGTGGTGGCAGGTCAGGAACGCTTTAGGGTCTTCGTAGACCTGGCGGCAGGGGTTGGCAACCAGCGCGCGCAGCTCGCGTTTGCCGAGGTAGGTCCCGGCATATCGGTCGGAGAACTCGGCGGCCGCGGCGCGGTGGCGGTCGGGGGGCAGGCCCGCTGACGCTCTCGCCGGCGGCGATGCGCTCGACCGCCTCGGTGAGCGTCTCGGCCAGGACCAAGCACTTGCGTGGGTTACTGGGGAGGCGGGCCCGCATCGGGGTTCGGACTGCCTCTGCTGCACGATTACGAGTGGTTGAGCGCTGACGAGTGCCAGCCGGCTGGCCGGAGCAGGGGCTCCGGCCAGCCGACGAGGAGGCTGTCAGGTCGTGTAACGGCCAAGCAGCCAGCTGGCTATGGCCCGCACTGCACCGGAGAGAGCGCTGCCGATGATGATCCGATCCCACCGGGCACGCTTTCCGAGGCAGGTGTGCCTGTCGTGTGCAGACATGAGTCTTCCTTCCGCGTTGCAGTCAGTTGTGCGGCACCGCTTCTCCACTCTCAAACGTCTGCGAGGGCCAAGTCGGCTTGCTGGAGCTCATTGATGAGAACTGCCTGCACTCGCAGCCCGGGCCCGGCAAACTTGGCTGTAGTTGACGCGAGTTGACACTGCAGCGGTAGGAGCATCATGGCGATCCCAGAGCCGGATGAGGAGTCTTGTCCTCCGGGCCCCAAGCGAGATCTGGTCGAAGCGTTTCATGCGCTCTACAGACAAGCTGGAACCCCTGGTACCCGCAGTATGTCCAGGAAGATTGGTGAGGCAGATGAGGCGCGTGCTCCTGTCAGCCACGAGACGCTCGCCAAGTTGCTGCGCGGAGAGGCCGTGCCCTCCTGGGCTCGGGTGGAGGCTGCCGTCCGCTATCTCGCCAGCCTGTCGGTGCACCGTCCGGATCCGGATGCGACAGTGAGGAATTTCCATGCCCTCTGGGAAGCCGTCCGGCACGGTCTGCCCGGGTCCATGGAAAGACGGACATCAGGATCAGTTGCACACGATGATTTTGGTGGTGTTACCGAACAGCGATATCGGCAAGGAACTTCAGAGCCCACGCAGACGGACGAGAAGGCGACTTCGGACAAAAATAGCTCATCGGACCTGACATGGACCGTCGAGCGGCTGCAGGCCGAGATCTCTGAGCTTCGGCGCCGGCAAGAACACTTCACAAAGGGGGGACCGGCGACGCATGTTGTATTGAATATTCTGCAAGGAGGGTGCAGTTATCCGCTGGCTACCCTGACCGGTCACGCGAAAGCGGTCACCTCGGTGGCATTTTCGCGCGACGGACGTTATTTGGCATCCGGCAGCAATGATCACGAGGTCCGGCTCTGGGACACATCCACTCACCATCAGATCGATCTGCCTCTCAAGGGGCATGCGGGCAGGGTCACCTCCGTGTCGTTCTCACCCCAAGACAACAGGCTACTTGGCACAGCCGGTTACGACGGCACGATACGGCTATGGGACTGCGATACCAGACAGCAGCGCGGGCCTTCCATCAGCACCGCGACGGTTTGGTCGCTGGCGTTCTCGCCCGATGGCGAGGTTCTGGCTGCGGCCGTAGGGCCGCATACCAAGGTCGTGCTATGGAATGTTAAGACCCGTGAGCCCATTGGTGTGCCGCTGCCCACGACGTTCCGCAAGCGAGGACCCGTCAGGATGGCTTTCTCGCCCGATAGCAAAATGATCACTGCAACAGGTATGCCTTCGTCGCGCGTCGGCTTTTGGGAGTCCGCAACCCAACATGGTGTCGGCAACACACTGCAAGGCCCCATGTATTACAGTAACCCATTGCGGTCCCTCCTGAACCGCGGGATTCCTGCGGGTTTCCATGCAATCGACTATTCACGTGACGGCTCATACGTTGCGACGGGCGGAGATGACTGGACCGTTCGTCTTTGGAATCCCGTCACCCGTACGCAGATAGGAAAACCCCTTACCGGACACGCCAGACGAATTACCTGCGTCGCATTTTCCAGCGAAGGACTACTTGCCTCGGCGAGCCGGGACAAGACGGTTCGGCTGTGGAACCCGATCACCCGCGAATGTATCGGGCATCCTCTCGTCGGACACACAAAGGCAGTCACGACCCTGGCGTTCTCGCCGGACGGTCGGATCCTGGCGACCGGCAGCGAAGACCGGACCGTGCGGCTGTGGGTCCTACCCACTGTCGGCAAGAGTTGACTGAATTCCACTCAAAATCCGACAGCTGCTGCCCATGCGGTCCGCGGGTTGAAGACGTTACGACCTGTCTCGGCGGCTGACGTCGGCGGCGTAGGCAGCCCGGTCCCCACCTGATGCCCGCTGCTACTGGACAGCCACTTTGATGTGGCCCCCGAGCGAGACTGTGATGGGCGCGCTTGCGGCGCCCGTTCGTACCCCAGCGTTGAGGGTGCCCTCGGGGCGCTCGGTCCTCATCGTCACGATCGGGCCGGCGGGGACGGCCTTCCGCTCACCAGGGGGTCCAGGCGGGCCGGCCCTGTGTTGTTGAACGTGTGGATCACATTGGGGACGGTGTCCTCGTCGGCGTGCGCGACCCCGGGGAGTGACCGGGTCCCGGTTTCCGCCGGTCGAGGTCGGCACGGTCGTCGTCCGCTGATGACGGACTGTGTTCGTGCTGCCGCGGCGCACGATCGGCTGTGCCGTCCCGCCTTCTGCCGCGAACGGATGTGTCGTCACATCCGTTCGGCTCGGGGACGATCAGCGCCACTGCGGATGGCCACACGCTTCGCTACGACCGAATGTGGGCCAGGGCCGAGCGATTTACAGTCCCTCACACACGTGCGTCGGGCTGGGAGGGGTGAGGATGCAGCGGAAGTCCGTCTCGAAACACAACGAAGCTCCGGTTGACGGGGTGACCAGCCCAGGTCGCCCGCCCGTTTGGCTTCGATGGGCTGCCAGTCTGCCGCTGTCTGCCTGACCAAGTCGCCCGCGGCCGCTCAGTGCGGTGTGTGCGGTGGCGCCGGACGGCCGGCCGTTGTGTGCGATCCGTGAGGTCGGTGCGGACGGCGCCGCCGACGGCGGGCCGGAGCGGCTGCAGCCCGCCGTGGTCCGGGCTTCGTAACGGCCGGCCCCGCGGGGTGTTTCGCACACCGTCCGGGCCGGACCTCGCTCACCGGCCTCGGCCGCCCCGCCCCGCCCCGGATAGACTCGCACGCATGGTCAGTTCGTCGCGTGAGGGCGCGAGCCCCGGGATGTGGCGGCGCGAGAAGGGGACCGTGGTGCGCCGGGCCGCGGCACTTCCGGACCAGGCGGCAGCCCCTTTCGTCATCATCGCCGAGTCGCAGGTTCCTCGCGTTCCCACGGAGTGGGCGCCGCACGCGCATCCCCTGCACGAACTGGTCTGGGTGCGCGGGGGCACGCTGACATCCCGTGTGGAGGACCGTATCTTCACCGTGTCCGAGGGGCACGGGCTGTGGATGCCGGCCGGCGTGGTGCACGGGGGACGGGCGACGGCGGGCGCGGAGTTCCACGACGCCTTCTTCGCCCCCGACCGCACGCCGTTCGCGTTCGAGGGGCCGACGGTGATCGCGATGACGCCGTTGCTGGAGTCGTTGCTGACCCATCTGTCCCGCACGGATCTCGATGCCGCTGCCAGGGCGCGGGCGGAGTCGGTCGTGTTCGACGTCCTCCAGCCGTTGGAGAGCCAGTTCGCGTTGCAGTTGCCCGGCGACGCCCGGATCGATGCGATCACCGAAGCCCTGCTGGACGATCCTGCCGACTCCCGCTCGCTGGAGGAGTGGGCGCGGTGGCTGGGGATCAGCGACCGCACGATCACCCGTGCGTTCCGCCGCGCGACAGGGCTGTCCTTCGCACAGTGGCGGCAGGTGCTGCGCGTCCATCGGGCGCTGACGCTGCTCTCCGAGGGGTTCGACGTGCAGACCGTCTCCGATTCGCTCGGCTACGCGCAGCCCAGCACCTTCATTGCGGCCTTCCGACGTGTCATGGGAACCACGCCGGGCGCGTACTTCGACTCGGCCGACGGCACCTCAGACGGTGTCCGGAATCCCGTATCGAGTGTCCAGAACTCCTGATTGTCGACACGGCGAGCGGAATATAGCCTTCTCGAAGTTAGGCAACCCTTAGTTGTTGCTCGCCGCGTACGGGGTTCCCGGGCGCCGGTGAGTCCGTGCTGCCCGACCGGCAACGGCCGGACGGAGGGTGCCGCAGTCGTTGCCCCTCCAACCATCCGGACCCACCATGTTCACACGCTCCTCCCCGCGCGCCGGTCGGCGTGCGGCCGGTCCGGCCATGCCGGTGGCCGCCCTCAGCGGGCACGATCTGGTGCTGCGATACAGCGGGACGCCGGTCGTCCACGGCGTCTCGCTGGCCCTGGAGCCCGGCCGTGCGACCGCTCTGGTGGGGCCGAACGGCAGCGGGAAGTCCACACTGCTGCGCGCGCTGGCCCGACTGCACCGGGTGGACGGCGGGCGGGTGACGCTCGGCGCCCCTGACGGACCGCCCGAGCGCGACGCGGCCCTGCTCAGCGCCCGTCAGTTCGCCCGCGAGGTCACGCTGTTCTCCCAGTCGAGGCCCGCACCCCATGGACTGACGGTCACGGAGGTCGTGGCGTTCGGACGCCACCCGTACCGGCGTGGCTTCGCCGGACCGACCGCCGAGGACCGGCGCGCCGTCGACCACGCCATGGGCGTCACCGGTGTGCGGGACATGGCCGGCCGGCCGGTCGGGGAACTCTCCGGCGGGGAGATGCAACGTGTGTGGCTCGCGGCCTGCCTGGCCCAGGACACCGGCGTCGTGCTGCTGGACGAACCGACCAACCACCTGGATCTGCGCTACCAGATCGAGACGCTCGACCTGGTGCGCGATCTCGTCGAGGAGCACGGCATCGCGGTCGGGATCGTGCTGCACGACCTCGACCAGGCCTCCCGAGTCGCGGACACGCTGGTCCTGATGTGCGCCGGCCGCGTGCACGCGGTGGGCGCACCCGCCGACGTCCTCACCGCGGAGAACATCGGCGAGGTCTACGACATCCGTGTCGAGGTCGGCGTCGACCCCCGCACGGGCCGGCTCCGCATCGACCCCCTCGGGCGGCACCCCGCCAGGAGCGGCACATCCGCCGCTCCGACGCATCACAAGAACCACAAGAACCACAAGAAAGAGGACCGTTCATGAACCGTGCCCGTCGTCTGGCGGCGTCGGCCTCCGCAGGGCTCGTCGTCCTCGCCGCAACGGCTTGCGGCACGACCACCGTCGACAAGGCCGAGGCCGGCAGTAGCGCCGGCGCGTCGCCCGCGTCGAAGAGCTGTGCCAAGGACACCACGACCACCTCGACGAAGCCGGTCTCCTTCAAGGACGGCGTCGGCCGGCAGGTGAAGCTCGACAAGCCAGCCGAACGGATCGCGGTCCTGGAGTGGCAGCAGATCGAGGACGCGCTGACCCTGTGCGTCACCCCCGTCGCGGTCTCCGACGCGAAGGGATACCGCACCTGGGTCAGCGCGGAGAAACTGCCCAGCGGGGTGACGGACATCGGCACCCGTGAGGAGCCCGACCTCGACACCCTCTTCGCGGCGAAGCCTGACCTCATCGTCGTGGAGGCGTTCGACGCCGCCGACGAGACCATTGCGAAGCTGGAGAAGCGAGGCGTTCCCTTGCTGGCCACGCGGGGGGCGAACCCGGCTGATCCGATCGGGAACATGCGGGACGTGTTCAGCATGATCGGCAAGGCGACGGGGCGCACCGAGCGGGCCGGCCAGGTGCTCAAGGAGTTCGACGAGCGCCTTGCGACGGCCAAGAAGCAGGTCGCCGCCGCCGATCTGCCGACGAAGGACTTCCTGTTCTTCGACGGATGGCTTCAGGGCGGCAACCTCACCGTCCGCCCGTACGGCAAGGGCGCCCTGTTCACCGAGATAGGCGAGCAGCTGGGCATGACCCCCGCGTGGACCGACGCCGTCAACAAGGCACACGGGGACGGGGGTGTCGATCCCGCCTACGGCCTCGCACAGACCGATGTCGAGGGACTTACGGCGGTGGGGAACGCCAACCTCTTCTACGCCAACGACGAAGGAGCCGGGGGGTACGTCGCGGCGCTGGAGAAGAACCCGATCTGGAAGTCCATCCCGGCCGTGAAGGAAAACCGCGCGCACGCCTTCCCGGCGCGGGTGTGGGGCGCCGGCGGTCCGCGCTCGTGCGAGCAGGCGATCGACGCCTACGTCGACGTACTCGACAAGAAGTGAACACACCGTGGACATCGGCATCCGGAGGGAGAACGCCGCCGCGCGCCGAGCACGGCGGTGGCCCCGCCGGGGTGGCCGTCCTGGCGCTCCTTGTGGCCGTGACCGTCCTGGTGGGCCTGTGGCACCTGACCCAGGGGGCGTCGGGCGTCGGCGTCGGCGATCTGGTGCGGTATCTCGCCGGGGAGCGGGAGAACACCGGCGGGGCGCCGGTCGGCGAGATCCTTACCGGCTCGCGCCTGCCGCGCCTGCTCGCGGGCGTGGCGGTGGGCTTCGCCCTCGGCACCGCCGGCGCGCTGCTGCAGTCCGTCACGCACAACGCGCTCGCCTCCCCCGACACCCTTGCGGTCACGGCCGGGGCCTACTTCACGCTCTCGCTCGTCGCGGCCTTCGGTCTCGCCGTCCCGCTGTGGGCGTCGGGCGCCGTCGCCTTCGCCGGCGGCCTGCTCGCGGCGGCGCTCGTGCTGCTCCTCGCGGGCCGGGCCGCGGGCACCGCGGGCACCCGCCTCGTTCTCGCCGGCTCGGCGACGGCGATGGCCCTGGACGCGGCGACCGGGATGCTCCTCATCCTGTTCGACCAGAACACGACCGGCCTCTTCGCCTGGGGGAGCGGTTCGCTCGCCCAGCTGAACATCGACGCGTCGGTCCGCGCCTTCCCCCTCGTGGCCACGGTGCTGTGCGTCGCCCTGGCACTGTCCCGGAGGCTGGATGTGATGAACCTCGGCGACGACGCCGCGTCCACGCTCGGCGTGCCGATTCGGACCACCCGCGTGGCCGCGGTGCTCTGCGCGGTACTCCTGACCAGCACGGCGGTGACACTCGCGGGCCCGATCGCCTTCGTCGGCCTCGGCGCCCCCGTGCTGACCCGTCTGATCGCGGGACGGGTCCGGTCGCTGCACCGGCACCTCCTCCTGGTGCCCGCGGCCGGGCTGCTCGGCGCGCTGCTCATCCTGCTCGCGGACGCGTCGCTGCGTGCGGTCCAGGGTGCGGACGGTGCCGCCGCCATTCCCACCGGTGTGCCGACCGCGTTGCTCGGCTCCGTCGTGATCGTGGTCCTCGCGCTCCGCCTGCGCGACACGGGCGGGCTCCGGCATCCACCGCGCGCACGGGTCGCCACACGGTCGCGCCGCGCGTTCCTCGTCGTCGTGCTCGGCGCGGTGACGCTCCTGGCCGTGGCGGTCCTCGTGGCAGTGCTCGCGGGGAGCCTCTGGCTGCGCACGGGGGACATCGCGCTCTGGGCCCGGGGAGCCGCCCCGGATTTGATCGGCCAGGCGCTCGACGACCGGGTTCCGCGTGTGACCGCCGCGGTCCTGGCCGGCGCGGCGCTCGGACTGGCCGGATGCGTCGTGCAGAGCGCGGTGCGCAACCCGCTGGCGGAGCCGGGTGTGCTCGGCATCACGGCGGGCGCCGGGCTGGGCGCGGCGAGCGTCGTCACGTCGGGACTGCCCGGCGGACGGCCGCTGCTCATCGCGGTCGCGGTCGCGGCGGGGCTCGCCACGTTCGCGGTGATCGCCCTGCTGGCCTGGCGCGGCGGCTTCCTGCCCGACCGGTTCGTACTGATCGGCATCGGCTGCGGGTACGGCCTCAGCTCCGTCACCACCTTCCTCCTGCTGCGTGCCGACCCGTGGAACACGCCCCGGATCTTCACATGGCTCTCCGGCACGACCTACGGGCGCACGCTGCCCGACGTCGTACCGGTCGCGGTGGCCCTGGCGCTCGCCCTCCCGGTGCTGCTCGCCATGCGCGGCCAGCTCGACCTGCTCGCCGTCGACGAGGACACCCCGCGCATAGTCGGCGTCAGGCTGGAACGCGCACGTTTCACCGCACTGGCGATCGCCGCGGTGCTCGCGGCGCTCAGCGTGATCGCCGTCGGCGTCGTCGGTTTCGTGGGGCTCGTCGCCCCGCACCTCGCCCGGTCGCTGGTGGGCGCCCGGCACGGCCGTGCGATCCCGGTCGCGATGCTGCTCGGCGGACTCCTGGTCTGCGTGGCCGACACCCTCGGCCGCACGCTCGTTGCACCCGCCCAGATACCGGCGGGCCTCATGATCGCCCTGGTCGGTGCCCCGTATTTCATCTGGGTGCTCCGGCAGTCCCGCGCATGACGCCGAGCGGCACACCCGCGTCGACCGGCACCCCACCGCCACCGTCCCCGGGGCCCGCAGCGCGACGCCCCGCCCCGTCCACCCCGTCAGGAGTCTCGGAATGCCGCCGCACCAGGAACCGCCCGTGAACAGCAGCGTCGTCCCGTTCGACCCCGACACGTTGCCGACCCCGCTGAGGCGGCTCGGACCCCACGACGTGCTGGAACGCTGGCGCGCGGCCGACCGTTCCGCCCACGCCCCGCACATCGTGGCCGTTCCCGGGGCGGACGGCGAAGAGTGGGCCGCTGCCGCGCTGGTGACGGCACGCCCGCACACGGCCTACCTGAAGATCGTCGATGCCGTCGGTGACGTGCCGGCGGCCGTCGACGCCGTGGTCTCCTACGCACGCCGCCGGGGGCTCGCGCAGGTCAAGTGGGAAGGCTGGACGGTGAGCGCCGAGGCGGCCGCCGCCGTCGGCTTCGCCCCGCTGCGTGCTCCGCTCGCACCGGCGCAGGACGCGGACGGGCCTGGTTCCGGCTACGTGCGCTGGCTGTGCGACGGTGCGGTGACCGAGCCCCCGTACTACGGGCAGACGACGCACTTCACGTGCGGGGCCGTCACCGCCCTGGTCGCGCAGGCACACGCGGGGACGCTGCCGTGGGAGTCGCTGGACCGCCCGGCGGAGCTGGCGCTGTGGCGCGACGCGACGAACTTCCCCGCGTGCGAGCCCGTCGGACTGGGCGTCGCCGTGCGCCGGGCGTGGCCGTCGTCCCCGGTCTCGGTCTTTCTCGACGTGGAACGGCCCGTCCTGCTCGACCACTGTCCGCAGGGCGAGCGGGAGTGGCGTGCCGTGCTCCAACGCATGTCGCGGGCGGACGCCGGACGGGTCGGTGTCCCGATCGACTCACGTCACCTGCCCATGACCGCGATACGGAGCGCGATCGGCCGAAGAGAGCACGTGCTGCTCCTGGTCTCGCTCGCCGGGATGCAGGGGTTCGACGTGCCGCACTGGGTGCTCTGCCACGGCGTCGTACCCGGCGCCGTCGTGATCGAGGACCCATGGGCCAACGCAGCCGCGGGGGACACCTGGGTCGACGCCCATCTGTTGCCCGTACCCGACGCGTCGCTCGACGCGATGTCGACGATCTCGCCGGACCCCTTCCGCGGCGCCGTGATCATCGGCGGCCCGGGCGCCTAGGCGGCCAGTGACCGTCAATTCCCATGACAGGCAGGGCATTTGGGAAGATGGTCACGTCGTGGCATCACCGAACCGTCCAGCATCACCCAGCCCTGGGATCGCATCCCAGCACCATGCAGCTCGGGCGCACCGCCGGCGACTGTGGCACGCGGGGCCGGTGCGGAGTACTTCCTCGCGGACTACACGCGCTTGGCCGACGTCCGCGAATTGGCGGCCGGTATCCGGCGGTCGGTCGACTGTATCGACGTGCTCGCCAACAACGCCGGCGGGATCTTCGGCGAGCGCACCGTGACCGCGGACGGCAATGAGAAGACCCTCCAGGTGAACCTCCTCGCACCCTTCCTGTTGACGCGCCTCCTCCTCGACCTGCTCCAGGCGGGTGAGGGCAGCGTGATCACCGTCTCCTGTACCGGACTCCGCTGTCCCGGATCGCGCTGATCTCGCCCGAGAAGGGTGGGGCGAACCTCGCCCACTTCTTGACCGAACGCCCCGGCACCTGGCGACAGGGGCGCTTCTACGCGCAGACCAAGCCCGCCAAGCCGCGCCAGACCAACAAGCAAGTCCACGACGACGCCCTGGCCGCCTGCCGGACGCAAGGATCGGGACAAAGTTCATCCCGGGCAAGAACAAACACCGAGTGGCTTCACGTGGGGATGAGGTTGTGGGCCGTTCCGGCAGCTGATCAGCATCTCTCACGCAGCGGGGGACCTCAGGAAGCGGCTGTTGAGCATCGTGGCCTTGGAGGTCGCGGGAGCCACCATCGGTGTCTCGCAGACTACCCGTCATACGACACGGCCTTTACTCTCTCTTGGGTGTCCCCTCAGGATGTGCGTGGATGACAGCCGGACGGCATGACCTGCCGCCCCTGATGTGCGACCGGGGATACCAAGTGATCGAAACTGTGTGCCGCACAGAGGACTTGCCGTCGGCCGACCGCTTCGACGCGTGGCGCAAGGGGGCGGCCCAGAGCCATGCCCCTATGGAGATGGGCAGTGTTCACTCCGCTGACTATCGCGGCGTGCACCAGGCGGTACAACTGAATGCCGTGTCGGCCTACGCGTCGCGGTGGCAGCCCGTGGTGCTGCGCAGGACGCCGAGGCTGATCCGGCAGTGCGACCCCGAGCGGTACCACCTCTCGTTCATTCAAAGGGGCACCGTCGGATTCACTCTCAACGGCCAGGAATCCGCGTACGGCCCGTGCGACCTGCGCAGCCACATCTCCTCGGCCCCCTTTGACCTGCACATGGGCACCCGCGAGGACGAGGTCAGAGCTCTCAGCGTCGAAGTGCCCCGCACGGTCCTGCCGCTGCCCGCGGCACAGGCCGACCGGGTGCTCGGCCGCCCCATGAACGGACGGGACGGTATCGGCGCTCTGCTTGCCTCCTTCCTCACCACGCTGACCGCCGGTGCGGGCTCCTACACCACCGCCGACGCCGGCCGGCTGGAGACGGTCCTGCTGGACCTGGTCGCCGCGGCTTTCGCCCACGAGCTCGACGCCCTGAACCATCTGCCACCGGAAACCCACCGGCGCACCCTGATCCTGCGCATCCGTGCGTTCATCCGGCGGCACCTGCACGACCCCGACCTGGCACCGGCCGTGATCGCTGCCGCGCACCACATATCGGTCAGCCATCTGCACCGTCTCTTCCAGCCCGAACGGGACACCGTCGCGACGTACATCCGGCGGCAGCGGCTGGAGCACATCCGCCGTGACCTGGCCGACCCCGCCCAGCGCACGGTGCCGGTCCATCGCATCGCCGCCCGCTGGGGTTTTACCCACCACGCCACGTTCACGCGGATGTTCGGCGCGACGTACGGCACGGCACCCAGGGACTACCGCGAGTACAGCCTGCGTGCCCATCGACACAGGACCGCCGGATGGCAGTCAGGTGCAGGCGACCGTTGAGCGGCGTGTGTCCGGCCCCAAGTGAGCCCTCTGCCAACGTGGCTTGGCCGTTTCAGGGTTCGGGTCTGGTGTGGTCGGGGTGGAGTACTCAGGTTGAACTCGCGGAGTCCGGCGGTCTGATCGCGCCGTCGTCCATGGTCAGACCGGTGGGCGGGAGGCAGCCGTCGACCAGGTGAGGC
>NZ_JBIWKB010000049.1:0-47040 GCF_044765425.1 Streptomyces sp. NPDC102462
CCCGCAGTTCTGCCATCTGTTCAGAGGAGAGATCCATACCTGACTCAACGATCACAGAAGCCTCAGGTTCCATGAACAGGATCACGAGACACTAGCCGTCACCCCAGCGCGCCAAGCCCATTGGGCGGGAATCCGCCGCCGTACGCCACGGCGAATGCAAAGTCGGCCGACTGGCTGAATTACGCTGACGCACGGCCCAGTTGAGGATGTGAGGTTTGCCACTTTCCCGAGGGTCGACATCCGCCGGGACCTGTGCCAGCCCACCCCGCCCAGGCGCCCTCCGCACGACCATGTGTCCCGATTGATGGAACGCTGCACTAATCCTGCTGCTGTCGGGTTTTCGGTGCGTCCACGCCCGGTTTCACTGCGTGATGGGCGCTCAACTCCCGTGGCCGTGAAGCGTCGTGCGGGCGCGGACTAATCTCGTCGCGAGAACATCGCCCTTACCCCCGTGATCGGCCGCAACACCCCTGCATGCCGCGTACACGGACTCGAACAGCCCTGGAGAATTTCGAGCATGAACCGCAAGACTTTGGTGCTGCCGGCCATGGCGGGCCTGCTCGCGCCGGTGCTCGCCGCATGCGGTGGTTCCGACAGCGGGAGTGATGGCGGCGGCGCGATCGTCGTCGGCACCACCGACCGGTTCACCGCCACCAAGGACGCCCCGGCCCCCCTCGATCCCGCCTACGCGTACGACGTCGGCTCCTGGAACGTGCTGCGCCAGACCGTCCAGACCCTGATGACGCAGCCCAAGGGCGACGGTGATCCGGTGCCCGAGGCCGCCGAGAGCTGCGGCTTCACCGACAGCGGCAACGAGCGCTACGCCTGCAAGCTGCGCGACGGGCTGAAGTTCGCCAACGGCGACGACGTCACGGCCGGCGACGTCAAGTACTCGATGGAGCGAGCGCTGCGCATCAAGGCGGACTCCGGTGTGTTCGCCCTGCTCTCCACCATCGACACCATCGAGACCCAGGGCGACCGTGAGGTGATCTTCCACCTCAAGACCGCGGACGCCACCTTCCCGTACAAGCTGTCCACCCCGGTCGCGGGCATCGTCAACGCCAAGGACTACGCCAAGGACAAGCTGCGCGACGGCTTCGCCGTGGACGGCTCCGGCCCCTACTCGATGAAGGCCGACGTCAAGGACAACGAGATCGTCTCGGCCACCTTCACCAAGAACCCCCACTACAAGGGGAGTCTGAAGGTGAACAACAACAAGGTCGAGATGCGCTCCTTCGGCGACGCGGACACGATGGGCACCGCCCTGGAAAAGGGTGACATCGACGTCATGACCCGCGCCATGACGCCCGCACAGGTCCGCAAGCTCGACGCCGGCACCGACGAGCACGTCAGCCTCGTCGAGATGGCCGGCCTGGAGATCCGCTACCTCGGCTTCAACACCAACGCGCCCACCGTGAAGGACAAGGCCGTCCGCCAGGCGATGGCCAAGGTCATCAACCGCGCCGAACTCGTCTCCAAGGTGTACGGCTCCCAGGCCGAGCCGCTGTACTCGCTGGTCCCGGCCGGCATCACCGGGCACTCCAACTCGTTCTTCAACAAGTACGGCGAGCCCGACGTCAACCAGGCCAGGGAACTGCTCGACAAGGCCGGCGTCACCGCCCCCGTGAAGCTGACCCTGCACTACACGACCGACCACTACGGCGCGGCCACCAAGCAGGAGTTCGAGGTCCTGCAGAAGCAGCTCAACGACAGCGGCCTGTTCGACGTCAGCGTCAAGGGCTGGCCCTGGTCCGTCTACCAGACCGACGAACGCAAGGGCAAGTACGACGTCTACGGCATGGGTTGGTTCCCCGACTTCCCCGACCCGGACAGCTACCTGGCGCCGTTCCTCGACAAGGACAACTTCCTCGCCTCGCCCTACGCCAACCCCGAGATCATCAACACCCTGATCCCGGAGTCCCGTCGCGAGGCCGACCGGCTCGGCGCCGCCAAGACCCTCACCCGCATCCAGGACATCGTCGCCGACGACGTCCCCCTGCTGCCGCTGTGGCAGGGCAAGCAGTACGTCGCCGCGCGGGACGACATCACGGGCGCCGCGTACGCCATCAACTCGTCCTCCTCGCTCCAGCTGTGGGAGCTCGGCCGCGGCGTGAGCGGCTGACACACACCCCGCCGGTCCAGGGCCCGGCCGCCGGGCCCCGCACCCGCAAGAGCCCCGGGGGCGCCCCTTCCACGGAAGAGGCGCCCCCGGGGCTCTCACAGCTCTCGTACGGCCGGCGCGCACACCCTCGGCGGGACCTCCCCAGGGGCGTGCCGGTACGCCGTACGCCACGCCCGGAGCGTCACTGCGCGCCGGGGCGCACCAATCCGCTCTCGTACGCGTACACCGCCGCCTGCACCCGGTCCCGCAGACCCAGCTTCGTCAGCACATGCCCGACGTGCGTCTTCACCGTGGTCTCGCTGACAAACAGGTCCGCCGCGATCTCGGCGTTCGACAGGCCGCGCGCCACCAGCTTCAACACCTCCACCTCACGCTCGGTGAGCGTGTGCAGCGTGTCCGGCACCGGCTCCTCACCGGACGGCAGATGTGTCGCGTACTTGTCCAGCAGCCGACGCGTGATGCTCGGCGCGAGCATCGCCTCACCGTCGGCCACCACCCGGATCGCCTGGACGAGTTCATTGGCGGGCGCGTCCTTCAACAGAAAGCCGCTCGCCCCGGCCCGCAGCGCCTCCACCACGTACTCGTCCAGATCGAACGTGGTCAGCACCAGCACCTTCGCCGGGCCGTCACGCCCAGGACCGGAAATCTGCCGGGTCGCCTCCACCCCGTCCATCCGCGGCATGCGGATGTCCATCAGCACCACATCCGGCTGCAGGGCACGCACCTGGTCGAGGGCCTGGAGGCCGTCGCCGGCCTCGCCCACGACCGCGATGTCCTGCTCCGCCTCCAGGATCATCCGGAATCCGGTGCGCAGCAGCGGCTGGTCGTCGACCAGTAGGACGCGGATGGCCATAAGTCTCCTTCGCTAGCCCGGCCCCATTCTGCCCTGCGGCACGCCCCGGGACTCGGCCCCCCTCACCGGCAGCGGATAGGGCGGGGGAGTGCCGCCGAACTCCGGGCAGTGCGCCTGGTGGTCGCACCAGCCGCACAGCCGGGTCGGCCGCGGACGCCAGTCACCCGTCTCGGTGGCCTGCCGGATCGCCTCCCACAGCGCCAGCAGCTTGCGCTCGACCCGTTCGAGGTCGGCGAGCACCGGGTCGTACGTCAGCACATCGCCGCTGCCCAGATAGACGAGCTGGAGCCGGCGCGGCACCACCCGCTTGAGCCGCCACACGACCAGCGCGTAGAACTTCATCTGGAACAGCGCGCCCTCCGCGTACTCCGGTCTCGGCGCCTTGCCCGTCTTGTAGTCGACGATCCGCACCTCGCCGGTGGGGGCCACGTCGACCCGGTCGATGATCCCGCGCAGCCGCAGCCCCGACTCCAGCTCGGCCTCGACGAACATCTCCCGCTCGGCGGGTTCCAGCCGGCTCGGATCCTCCAGCGTGAACCAGCGCTCGACCAGCTGCTCCGCCTCGCCGAGCCACCGCGCGAGCCGTTCGCCGCGCGGGTCGTCCGCGAACAACTCCACGACCTCGGGCCTCGTCTCGCGCAGCCGGTCCCACTGGCCGGGGATCAGCGACTTGGCGCGGGGCGCGGTCCGCTCGGCCGCGGGCGCGTCGAAAAGCCGCTCCAGCACCGCGTGCACCAGGGTGCCCCGGGTCGCCGCCTCGCTGGGCTTCTCCGGGAGCCGGTCGATCACCCGGAACCGGTACAGCAGCGGACACTGCATGAAGTCACCGGCCCGCGAGGGCGACAGCGAAGCGGGCGGCACGGCACCGCCCCCGACGGGCATCTCAGCACCGGCCTCGCTCGTACCGGCGGCACCGGCCTCACCCGTACCCGTCTCGGCCGCACGTGCCTCAGCTATGACCGTCCCGGCCGCGCCCGTCTCAGCCGTACCCGTGCCGGCTGTCCCGGCCGCACCCGTCCCGGCCGCACCCGTCTCAGCCGTACCCGTGCCGGCGGTCGTCTCAGCCGTTCCGGCCGGGCGGCCCGATGCGTCGTCTGCCGCCCCCTGCGCCGCTGCCTCACGCGCCGCCGCCCCCGCGACCGGTGGATCCGCCTCCCCGCTGTCGCCGTGAGCGGCCTCCGTGGCACTCTCGATGCTGCTGTCCATGAGCACAGACCATACGTGCCGCCACTGACAGTGACCCAGCCGCGCCGCCCGCCCGCCGTCCGCGGGGCGAACTCGGGGGGTGCCGGGGCGGAACGCACGACGACGGCCGCATACCATCGACCACAGACCCTTCCGCCCGGCAGGCGCGGAGGACGCTTCGAACGAGGGGACACCGTGGACGTGAGCGGCGGGAGCGGGCAGCCGCGGTCCGGCAACGACGAGCCGGCCCAGCGCCCCGCAGGTCCTACGGCCCCGGGCACCGACACCGGCGACGGCAACGGCACCGACGACAGGGCCGCGGCCACCGAACCCACCCCTACCACCGAACCCACTGGACGGACCGAGCCCGCGTCCGACGCTGACACCGCGGCAGAGCCCCACTCCGAACGCGCATCCGGAACCGGACACGACCCCGCCGGCAGGACCGGGCACGACCCGTCGCACGACTCGGCCGCGCACCCCTTGCCGACCCCGCCCGAAAGCCAGGACGGCACCCGGCCCACGCCCGGACCGGCCGAACCGACCGCCACGGGCGACACCCCCTCCGAGCGCCCCGTCCCCGCGGCCCCGCCCAAGCGATCCGAGCCCACCCCGGCCCCCGGGCGGCCGGGGGACGACGGCGAGCCGCGCGCCCACGCCGACTCCGGCACCGGCAAGGGACTCGGACGGCCGCCCGAGCGCCCCAAGGGGCCCGGCGGCGGACTGCTCATGGGACGGCCCTTCGGGGTGCCCGTGTACGTGGCGCCCAGCTGGTTCCTCGTCGCCGCACTCATCACCTGGGTGTTCGGCGGCCAGCTCGACCGGGTGCTGCCGGAACTGGGCGCCGCCCGCTACCTGGTGTCCCTGTTCTTCGCGGTCGCCTTCTACGCCTCCGTCCTCGTCCACGAACTCGCCCACACCGTCGCCGCCGTCCGCTTCAAACTCCCGGTCCGCCGCATCCAGCTCCAGTTCTTCGGCGGCGTCTCCGAGATCGAGAAGGAGGCGGAAACCCCCGGACGCGAGTTCGTCCTCGCCTTCGTCGGACCGCTGCTCTCACTCGTCCTCGCCGGCCTGTTCTACCTGGCCATGCAGCCCGTCGAGCCCGGAACCGTACCCGGCGTCCTGCTGGCCGGCCTGATGATCTCCAACCTCATCGTCGCCGCGTTCAACCTCCTGCCCGGCCTCCCCCTCGACGGCGGCCGGATGCTCCGCGCCGTCGTCTGGAAGATCACCGGCAGGCCCATGAGCGGCACCGTCGCCGCCGCCTGGGTCGGCCGCGCCCTCGCCATCTCCGTCCTGATCGGGCTCCCGCTGCTCAACCAGTCCGGAGCCCTCGGCTCCGACGCCCAGGACATCAGCGGCATGGACACCGTCACCGACGCCCTGCTCGCCGCCATCCTCGCCGCGATCATCTGGACCGGCGCCGGCAACAGCCTGCGCATGGCCCGGCTGCGCGAGCACCTGCCGGAGCTGCGGGCCCGCACCCTGACCCGGCGCGCGGTCCCGGTGGAGACCGACACCCCGCTGTCCGAGGCACTGCGCCGCGCCAACGCCGCGGGGGCCCGCGCCCTCGTCGTCGTCGACGCCGACGGCCACCCGCTCTCCCTGGTCCGCGAGGCCGCCATCGTCGGCGTACCCGAGCACCGCCGCCCCTGGGTGGCGGTCAGCGGTCTCGCCCAGGAACTCACCGACGGCATGCGCGTCTCCGCGGAACTCGCGGGAGAAGACCTCCTAGACGTCCTCCGTGCCACCCCGGCGACCGAGTACCTGGTGGTCGAGAACACGGGCGAGATCTACGGCGTCCTGTCCGCAGCAGACGTAGAACGAGCCTTCGTCAAGGCAATGGCACGCCCCGCCTGAGGCGCCCCCAAGGGGGCGCGGGGAACTGCGCGCTCAACCACGAAGCACTCGCACCCGCCCACAAAGCAGCACCGCGCCCCCCTTGTCGCGCCTTCGTCAAAGCAATGGCAAGGCCGGGCCTGACAACGCCCCGCACATGAGCGCCCCTAAGGGGCGCGGGGAACGGCGCGCCCAGCCACGACGCACCCGCGCCCGGCGCACGAAGCGGCAGCACCCTCGCCCCGTGTCCGTCCCAGGTCAAGGCAATGGCACGGCCGCGTGGAACACGCCCCAGGGGCGCGGGGAACGGCGCGACAAGCCACACACAACCCGTACCGTCCGCACACAGCCGCCCCCCACCCCCTCCGACGGCCAAGCCCCCGGCAGGGAACCGGTAGGCTGGTCACATGTCCGAACCGACCGGTGCCGCCCGCAGGCGCGGGCCCTTCAAGGTCGGGGACCAGGTACAGCTGACCGACCCCAAGGGCCGCCACTACACGTTCACGCTCGAAGCCGGGAAGAACTTCCACACCCACAAGGGTTCCTTCCCGCACGACGAACTGATCGGCGCTCCCGAGGGCAGCGTTGTCCGCACCACCGGAAACGTCGCCTACCTCGCGCTGCGCCCCCTGCTCCCCGACTACGTCCTGTCCATGCCCCGCGGGGCGGCCGTCGTCTACCCGAAGGACGCGGGACAGATCCTCGCCTTCGCCGACATCTTCCCCGGCGCCCGCGTCGTGGAGGCCGGCGTCGGCTCCGGATCGCTCAGCAGCTTCCTGCTGCGGGCCATCGGCGACCAGGGCATGCTGCACTCCTACGAGCGCCGCGAGGACTTCGCCGACATCGCCCGGCAGAACGTGGAGCGCTACTTCGGCGGCCCGCACCCGGCCTGGCAGCTCACCGTCGGCGACCTCCAGGACAACCTGTCCGACACCGACATCGACCGCGTCATCCTCGACATGCTCGCCCCCTGGGAATGCCTGGAGGCCGTCTCCAAGGCGCTCGTACCCGGCGGCATCCTGTGCTGCTACGTGGCGACCACGACACAGCTCGCCCGGACCGTCGAGTCCATCCGCGAGATCGGCTGCTTCAACGAGCCGACCTCCTGGGAGACGATGATCCGCAACTGGCACATCGAGGGCCTGGCCGTACGCCCCGACCACCGGATGATCGGCCACACCGGCTTCCTGCTCACCGCCCGCCGCCTCGCCGACGGCGTCGAGCCGCCCATGCGCCGCCGCCGCCCCGCCAAGGGCGCCTACGGCGAGGACTACGCGGGCCCCAACCCCGACGGCGGCACCACCGGCCGCTGACCCCCGTACAACCGACCAACGCGGCGGCGGGGGGGGGGGGGGGGGGCGCCGCCCCCCCCCCCCCCCCCCCCCCCCCCCCCCCCCGCCCCCCCCCCCCCCCCCCCCCCCCCCCCCCCCCCCCCCCCCCCCCGCCGCCGCGTTGAGGCGGCACAGACCGGCACACGGCCGCATCCACGCGCCACCACCCGCGGACCAAGCACCCGGGGCAAACCCGGACCCCGCCGTTCCCCCGCAGTGTGACGTGTGGCACCATGCTGGCCACCCCCACCGGCACAGCCCTCACAGGAGACACTCCTCGTGCAATCCGCGGTCCCGGAACTCGCGCACACCCACACCCGCCCCATCCACTGGGTGGCCACCGCAACCGCTGTCGCCGGCGTCGTCGCCCTCTCCTCGATGCTCCAGCCCGGCTCGGCCAAGGCCGCCCAGCCCGCCGCGGACCGGGAGACGAAGCCCGCCCCCGCGGCCACCGCGCCCGGCACCACCGGCGTCGCCTTCCCCGTCGACTGCGGCTCCGTGAGGGCCGTCGTCAAACAGAAGGCCACCGGAGACCTCGACGGCGACGACCGCCCCGAAAGCGTCGCCGTGGTGCACTGCGACGCCCCCATGGGCACCCCGCCCGACGGGGTGTACGTCCTCACCCGGGACACACGCACCGGGCAGGCCCGCGTCGTCGCCACCCTCGTCGACCCCAAGGACCGGCTCACCGTCACCGACTTCGCCGTGCGCTCCGGCGCCGTCACCGCGACCCTCCTCGGCTACTCCACGGCCGACGTACCGAGTTGCTGCCCCGACGTGAAGACCCCCGCCAAGTGGCAGTGGAACGGCCGCGCGTTCATCCGCTCCACACCGGCGGCCGCCCACAGCGTATGAAACACCCCGTCCCGCCGGGAATGTGAGAAATCAGACACCGATCACGCGGGGTGACCCGAAAATCACTCCGCGTCCGGCCCGTACACCTCGACCCTGTCCGAAACCCGACGCACATGGATGCACTCGCCCGGACACTCCCGCGCCGAGTCCACCACATCCGCGACAAGCGGCAACGGCACCGCCGCCACTGCCCCCTTGGCCTGCAACAGCACGTCGTCCGCCCCCTTCACATAAGCCAGCCCGTCGATGTCCAGCTCGAACACCTCGGGCGCGTACTGGGCACAGATCCCGTCCCCCGTACACAGATCCTGGTCGATCCAGACCTCCAGCGACCCACCGCCGCCTGGGACCTCCTGCCGCACGGTCATCCCTCCTGCCGTTCCCGGACCGAGCCGACGGGAATCCGGCCAGCTCTGACGGGTGTTGAACCCACGACCCTACCCGCGACGGCTTCCCAATCATGTTCGGTGGGTATTCCCCTGGCGTGAGGGAGAGCGCAAGGGTGAAGATCGGACACACCTTGACAGTCTTTGTGATCTAGGGGTTTCAATCGACACCCACCCAGGTAGGGTCTGGAAGCGTCCAGCTCCCCTTGGAGGAGGTGAGGACCGTGGCAGCCCACGACGACGACATGAACCGCGGCATCCGCCCGGGACGAGGGTCCGAGGACCCTGCCGGGCAGATCGCCTACCTTGAGCAGGAGATCGCCGTCCTGCGACGCAAGCTCGCCGACTCTCCGCGGCACACGAGGATTCTCGAAGAGCGGATCGTCGAGCTGCAGACCAACCTGGCCGGCGTGTCCGCACAGAACGAGCGACTCGCCAACACACTCCGCGAGGCCCGCGACCAGATCGTGGCCCTCAAAGAAGAAGTCGACCGGCTCGCCCAGCCACCGGCCGGCTTCGGAGTCTTCCTGCAGGCGAACGAGGACGGCACCGCCGACATCTTCACCGGCGGCCGCAAGCTCCGGGTGAACGTCAGCCCCAGCGTCGACCTCGACATCCTGCGACGCGGCCAGGAAGTCATGCTCAACGAAGCGCTCAACGTGGTCGAAGCCATGGAGTTCGAGCGCGTCGGGGACATCGTCACCCTCAAGGAAATCCTGGAGGACGGCGAGCGCGCCCTGGTGCTCGGGCACACCGACGAGGAACGGGTGGTACGGCTCGCCGAGCCGCTGCTGGACGTCACCATCCGCCCCGGCGACGCCCTGCTGCTCGAACCCCGCTCCGGCTACGTCTACGAAGTGGTCCCCAAGAGCGAGGTCGAAGAACTCGTCCTCGAAGAGGTACCCGACATCGGGTACGAGCAGATCGGCGGCCTCGGCAACCAGATCGAGGCCATCCGCGACGCGGTCGAGCTGCCCTACCTCTACCCCGACCTCTTCAAGGAGCACGAGCTGCGCCCACCCAAGGGCGTCCTGCTCTACGGACCCCCCGGATGCGGCAAGACGCTCATCGCCAAGGCCGTCGCCAACTCGCTGGCCAAGAAGGTCGCCGAGGTCACCGGCCAGGCCGCAGGCAAGAGCTTCTTCCTGAACATCAAGGGCCCCGAACTGCTCAACAAGTACGTCGGCGAGACCGAGCGGCAGATCCGCCTCGTCTTCCAGCGCGCACGGGAGAAGGCCAGCGAGGGCACCCCCGTGATCGTCTTCTTCGACGAGATGGAATCGCTCTTCCGCACCCGCGGCTCCGGCGTCAGCTCCGACGTGGAAAACACCATCGTCCCCCAGCTGCTCGCCGAGATCGACGGCGTCGAAGGGCTGCAGAACGTCGTGGTCATCGGAGCCTCCAACCGCGAGGACATGATCGACCCCGCCATCCTGCGCCCCGGCCGGCTCGACGTGAAGATCAAGATCGAGCGTCCGGACGCCGAAGCGGCCAAGGACATCTTCGGGAAGTACCTCACCGAGCGCCTGCCGCTGCACGCGGACGACCTCGGAGAACACGAAGGCGACAAGGCCACCACGGTCCAGAGCATGATCCAGACCGCGGTCGAGCACATGTACGCCGAATCCGAGGAGAACCGCTTCCTGGAGGTCACCTACGCCAACGGCGACAAGGAAGTCCTCTACTTCAAGGACTTCAACTCCGGAGCGATGATCGAGAACATCGTCGGACGCGCCAAGAAAATGGCGATCAAGGAATTCCTCGAACACAACCAGAAGGGCCTCAGGGTCTCCCATCTCCTCCAGGCATGCGTGGACGAGTTCAAGGAGAATGAAGACCTGCCCAACACCACGAACCCGGACGACTGGGCCCGGATCTCCGGCAAGAAGGGTGAAAGGATCGTCTACATCCGCACCCTCATCACCGGAAAGCAGGGCGCGGACACCGGACGCTCCATCGACACGGTGGCGAACACCGGACAGTACCTGTAAACACAGGGCGGCTGCGGGTGCCCCCACCGGGTACCCGCAGCCGACTGTTTTCCAGGCCACGCCGGACAGGCAATGACGCAAATGATCTCCCCACCAGCGCAAAGGCGTTCTAGGCTCTTCGGTACCGCCGAGTCGCGCAGTGCGGGGACGGGCACCGCACACGCACCGGAGCGCCAGCGGTACTTGAGCGGCGCCCACGACCGAGGACGCCGCCGGGCAAGGAGGGCCGCATGACCGTACGGCGAGTAATGGGCATCGAGACGGAGTACGGCATCTCTGTCCCCGGCCACCCCAATGCCAATGCCATGCTCACCTCATCCCAGATCGTGAACGCCTACGCGGCAGCGATGCACCGGGCCCGCCGAGCCCGCTGGGACTTCGAGGAAGAGAACCCGCTGCGCGACGCACGAGGGTTCGACCTCGCCCGCGAAGCCGCCGACGCCAGCCAGCTCACCGACGAGGACATCGGCCTCGCCAACGTCATCCTCACCAACGGCGCACGCCTCTACGTCGACCACGCACACCCCGAATACAGCGCACCCGAGGTCACCAACCCGCGCGACGCCGTCCTCTGGGACAAGGCCGGCGAACGCATCATGGCCGAGGCCGCCGAACGAGCCGCCCAGCTCCCCGGCGCCCAGCCCATCCACCTGTACAAGAACAACACCGACAACAAGGGCGCCTCCTACGGCACGCACGAGAACTACCTGATGAGGCGGGAGACCCCCTTCTCGGACATCGTGCGCCACCTCACGCCCTTCTTCGTCTCCCGGCAGGTCTTCGCCGGAGCCGGCCGCGTCGGCATCGGCCAGGACGGCCACGAACACGGCTTCCAGCTCAGCCAGCGCGCCGACTACTTCGAGGTCGAGGTCGGCCTGGAGACCACCCTCAAACGCCCCATCATCAACACCCGCGACGAGCCCCACGCCGACGCCGAGAAATACCGGCGCCTCCACGTGATCATCGGCGACGCCAACCTCTCCGAGATCTCCACCTACCTCAAACTGGGCACGACCGCCCTGGTCCTGTCCATGATCGAAGACGGCTTCATCGCCGTCGACCTGGCCGTCGACCAGCCCGTACGCACCCTCCACCAGGTCTCCCACGACCCCACACTCAAGCGCCTGGTCACCCTCCGCAGCGGCCGCACACTCACCGCGGTACAGCTCCAGATGGAGTACTACGAACTGGCCCGCAAGTACGTCGAAGAACGCCACGGCGCGGACGCCGACGAACAGACCAAAGACGTCCTCATCCGCTGGGAAGACACCCTGAACCGCCTGGAGAACGACCCCATGAGCCTCGCCGGCGAACTCGACTGGGTCGCCAAGCGCGAACTCATGGAGGGCTACCGCCGCCGCGACAACCTGGACTGGGACGCCGCCCGGCTGCACCTCGTGGACCTCCAGTACGCCGACGTACGCGCCGAGAAGGGCCTCTACAACCGCCTGGTGAGCCGCGGACGCATGAAACGGCTCCTGCGGGAGACCGAGGTCGAACGGGCGCGCACCAAGCCGCCGGAGGACACCCGCGCCTACTTCCGGGGCCGGTGCCTGGAGCAGTACGCGGACGACGTGGCGGCAGCCTCCTGGGACTCGGTGATCTTCGACCTGCCCGGCCGGGACTCCCTCCAGCGCGTTCCAACCCTGGAACCGCTTCGCGGAACGCGAAATCACGTCAAGGAGCTGCTGGACCGCTGCCGCACGGCGGAAGACCTGGTCAGGGTCCTGTCCGGCGGCTGAACGGGCCGGCGGTCCGCACCGGGCGTCCGGGGTGGAAATCCCGGCGCCCGGGAATCATCGAGGTGGCCCCCGTACGTTGGAGAAACTGCGGGGCCGATGTCGGACCCGGCTTGTAGGGTCTGATCATCACCGATCGGCAGGAATGCCGACCTGCCGACCATGTCGGGCGAACTGAGCGGGGTGAGGGTTATGGCGACCAAGGACACCGGCGGCGGCCAGCAGAAGGCCACGCGCTCTACCGAGGAGGTCGAGGAGCAGGCGCAGGACGCGCAGGGCTCGGAGGACCTCAAGGAACGACACGAAAAGCTGAGCGACGACGTGGACTCGGTACTGGACGAGATCGACGACGTACTTGAGGAAAATGCCGAGGATTTCGTGCGAAGCTTCGTGCAGAAAGGTGGTCAGTAGAGGGAAATTGGTCACTTTACCTTCGAAGTGAAGGTTACGGGGGAGTTGGGTGGCTGAGGACCCGAACGCGAAGCGATGCAGGAAATGTGGACGGGATCTGCCTCGTGAGGCGTTCGCGCGGGACAGGAACCGGCGCGATGGCCTCCAGGTGCACTGCCGGAAGTGCGTGGCGGAGTACGGCGCCGCGCACTACCGGCGCCGCCGGGAGGCGATGGGCAAGCCGGTCCGGGAGAAGGTGGATGTCCCGGCCGGGCACAAGCTCTGCCGCACTTGCGGCGAGGTCAAGCCCCACAGCGAATGGCATCGCAACGCAACCGCCTCCAAAGGCGTGCAAGGCCGCGCAGGGGCGGCAGGGCCACTTGAAGCGTCAGTACGGCCTGACCGAAGCGGAACGCGACAAGCTGATCGCCGCCCAAGGAGGCGTCTGCTGTATATGCCTGTCGGCTCAACCCGCACATGTGGATCACTGCCATGAGACGGGTAGGGTCCGTGGCGTACTGTGCTTCAGCTGCAACGCTGCACTGGGGCAGTTCAAGGATCAGCCCGAGGCCATAAGGCGGGCTGCTGCATACGTGGAAGGAAACGCGTGGAAGCCAACACTCGTAGCACCGGGCGTCTACCGGCTGCCTTCCTGACGCCTGGGTCCTCTTCCTTCATGGACTTTCTCTCCGATCACCAGCCGGACCTGCTGCCGGGCAGGCGGCAGCTGCCGCCCACGCAGGGGGTGATCGAGGCGCCGCACGGGACGACGATCGTGGCCGTGACGTTCCCGGGCGGCGTGGTGCTCGCCGGTGACCGCCGGGCCACGATGGGCAATGTGATCGCCCAGCGGGACATCGAGAAGGTCTTCCCCGCCGACGAGTACTCGGCAGTGGGGATCGCCGGTACCGCGGGTCTGGCGGTCGAGATGGTCAAGCTCTTCCAGCTGGAACTGGAGCACTTCGAGAAGGTCGAGGGCGCCCAGTTGTCGCTGGAGGGCAAGGCGAACCGGCTGTCGACGATGATCCGGTCCAATCTGGGCATGGCGATGCAGGGGCTGGCCGTGGTGCCGCTGTTCGCCGGTTTTGACGTGGATCGTGACAAGGGCCGGATCTTCTCCTATGACGTCACCGGGGGCCGCTCCGAGGAGCACAACTTCGCCGCGACCGGTTCCGGCTCGGTCTTCGCGCGTGGTGCGATGAAGAAGCTGTTCCGTGACGACCTGTCCGAGGAGCAGGCCACGACCCTCGTGGTGCAGGCCCTGTACGACGCGGCCGACGACGACTCGGCGACCGGTGGTCCCGATGTCGCGCGCCGGATCTATCCGATCGTCATCGTGATCACCGAGGACGGTTTCCGCCGGCTCACCGAGGAGGAGTCCTCCGAGATCGCCCGTTCGGTCCTTGAGCGGCGTCTGGAGCAGCCGGACGGCCCGCGGGCCGCGCTGCTGTAGCCGGTTGTTTCTTTGCCAGGTGGTCCAGTGACTTCGACAGAAAGGGACGGATAACCGGTGTCGACGCCGTTCTATGTCTCACCTCAGCAGGCGATGGCCGACCGGGCGGAGTACGCCCGTAAGGGCATCGCCCGTGGCCGCAGCCTGGTCGTGCTGCAGTACGCCGACGGCATCGTGTTCGTCGGTGAGAACCCGTCCCGTGCGCTGCACAAGTTCAGCGAGATCTATGACCGGATCGGTTTCGCCGCGGCCGGTAAGTACAACGAGTACGAGAACCTTCGTATCGGCGGTGTGCGCTATGCGGATCTGCGTGGCTACACCTATGACCGGGATGATGTGACGGCCCGGGGTCTGGCCAATGTGTATGCCCAGACGCTGGGCACGATCTTCTCCAGTGCGGCTGAGAAGCCGTACGAGGTGGAGCTGGTGGTGGCCGAGGTCGGGGAGACCCCGGAGGGTGATCAGATCTATCGGCTGCCGCATGACGGGTCGATCGTGGATGAGCACGGTTCGGTCGCGGTGGGTGGCAATGCCGAGCAGATCAGTGGCTTCCTGGATCAGCGGCATCGTGACGGGATGACTCTTGCGGAGGCGCTGAAGCTGGCGGTGCAGGCGCTGTCGCGGGACACGAACGGCAGTGAGCGGGAGATCCCGGCGGAGCGTCTGGAGGTCGCCGTGCTGGATCGGACGCGACCGCAGCAGCGTAAGTTCAAGCGCATCGTGGGCCGGCAGCTGTCGCGGCTGCTGGCGGGGGACGGTGCGGCCACGGAGGCGGAGAGCGCCGAGGGCGAGGGCGCTGGGGACGAGTAGTTCGCGTCTGCTGTGTCATGCCTTGCGCGCCCCGGTCGGCCTCGCCGTCCGGGGCGCGGCGCGTGGTGCCCGCGTGGCGGCCGTCAGAGGGGCCTGGGCGGCGCCGTGGAGCCACGTACGACGAGGTGCACGGGGATGTCGGCGCGGTCCGGTTCGCGGCCCTCCAGGACGTCCAGGAGGGCTTGCATGCCGCGTTCGCCGAACCGTTCGGCGTCGAGTCGTACGGTGGTGAGTTCGGGGTCGATGGCGGTGGCCAGGGCGAGGTCGTCGAGGCCGGTGACCGAGATGTCGGTGGGTACGTGGAGTCCTCGGCGGCGTAGTGCTTTGTAGGCGCCGGCGGCGAGTTTGTCGTCGTCGCAGACGAGGGCGGTGGGGTGGGGTCCTGGGGTGGTGAGGGCGGTGTGGGTGGCGGTTGTGGCGTCCTCGATGGTCAGGGGTGTGGGGACGGTCCGTACGGTGGTGCCGGGGACGGCGGCGATGCGGGTGGCCAGTTCGTGTGCGCGTACCTGGAAGGTCCAGGAGGGTACGTCGGCGGCGAGGTGCAGGAAGCTGCGGTGGCCGAGTCCGAGGAGGTGTTCGGTGATCTGGCGGACGCCGTCGGCGATGTCGAGGTTGACGGTGGCGGCGCCGAGGCTGCCGTGCGGGTCGCTGTCGAGCATGATGAGGGGGAGTTGGTCGCCGTGGATGGCGGTGAGTGCGTCGGCGGCCATGGAGGAGGCGATGACTCCGTCGAGTGCGGCCTGTGCCGAGGCGAAGGGGTCGCGGGCCGGGCCGACGCCTTCGGGGGAGGGGTAGAGGACCACGCCGAAGCCGTGTCGGGCGGCGATGCGGGCGGCTCCGGTGTAGACGCCGGCGAAGAACTCGGTGGTAAGGGCGGGGACGACGAGGAGGACGGTGCGGGTGCGGCCGAGGCGGAGGTTGCGGGCGGCGAGGTTGGGGCGGTAGCCGAGGTGGTGTGCGGCGTCGCGGACGCGTTGGGCGGTGGCGGCGGAGACCCGGCCGTGCCATTTGTCGCCGAGGACGAGGGAGACGGCTGCCTGGGAGACGCCGGCGGCTTGGGCGACGTCACGGCTTGTGGGGCGCGTGCTGCTGGGTGGCACCGTGGGTGCGCTCCTTCGTCTGGACGTGCGAACAGCGCACATGGTACGTATGACCCGGTCGTTATACGTAACACGTGAGGGTGGCGACCGACCTCGGGCGAGCCGGTGGAGGGCAGGAGATGGCCGCGGGATACCTGGAGATCCTCAGGGCGAGGCATGCGGCGCGGCTGCTGGCGGGCACGCTGGTGGGCCGGCTGCCGAACGCGACGGCCGCGATCGCGCTGGTGCTGTTCGTGCGCGCTGAGGGCGGCAGCTACAGCCTCGCGGGGGCGCTGGCCGCGGTCTACGGCGTGGCCAACGCGGTCGGGCAGCCGGTCCTGGGGCGGCTGGTCGACCTGCACGGGCAGCCCCGGGTCCAGTTGCCCGCGGCGGTGCTGGCGGCGCTGTCGATGGCGGTCTTCGCCCTCTGCGGCACGGACCCGCTGCCCCTCGCCTATGCCGCCGTGGCCGGCGCGGGCCTGTTCGCGCCTCCCCTGGAGGGCGGCCTGCGGGCGCTGTGGCCGTCGGTGCTGCGCCGCGAGGAGCAGGTGCACACGGCGTACGCCATGGACGCGGTCGCTCAGGAGGTCATGTTCACCGTCGGTCCGCTGCTGGTGACGGTGTGCGTGTCGGTGTGGTCGGAGCGGGCGGCCCTGCTGGTGCTGAATGTTGTGGGCGTGCTCGGGGCGCTGTCGGTGGTGCTGTCGCCGCCTTCGCGCGCGTGGCGTTCCGCGCCGCGTGAGGCGCACTGGCTGGGCCCGCTGCGCTCGCCCGGGCTGCTGGCGCTGCTCGGCGCGTTTCTGTTCGTGGGGGTCGCGCTCGGCTCCATCACGGTGGCCTCGGTGCCTTATGCCGACGATCACGGCGGTGACGCGGTGTACGGCTGGCTGATGGCGGCCCTGGGGCTCGGCGCGCTGGTCGGCGGCAGCGTGTACGGGGCGCGGCGGTGGGGTGGCGTGCCGGAGCGGCGACTGCGGGTGCTGGTGGCTCTTCTGGCGCTGTGTTATCTGCCGCTGATGCTGATGCCGGGTGCGGTGGCGATGGTGTTGCTCACCGTGGTCGCCGGGGTGTTCCTGGCGCCGTCGATCGCCTGTGCGTTCGTCATCGTCGACCGGCATGCGCCGAGCGGTACGGTCACGGAGGCGTTCTCCTGGCTTGTGACGACGTTCACGGTGGGTGCTTCGGTGGGAACGGGCCTGGCGGGTCCGGTGGTCGAGGCGGGTGGCGCGCTGTGGGGGTTCGCCGTTCCGGGTGCCGCGGGGGCCGTGTCCTTGCTGGTGTTGCTGGCCACGGAGCGGGTCCTCGCAGTTCCCGCACGGCGGGCGGTGGTTGCGGCGTCAGCGGAAAATGATCCAAATCGTGCTGTCGAACCTCGTTTCAGTTCAGGGGATCGGGCGTAATGTTCAGTCATGGACCGCCGCATTTTCGGGCTGGAGAACGAGTACGGCGTCACGTGCACGTTCAGGGGACAGCGCCGCCTGTCGCCTGACGAGGTGGCGCGGTACCTCTTCCGCCGTGTCGTGTCATGGGGCCGTAGCAGCAATGTCTTTCTGCGCAACGGTGCCCGCCTCTATCTCGACGTGGGGTCACATCCGGAATACGCGACACCCGAGTGTGACAACGTGATCGAACTGGTCACCCACGACAAGGCCGGCGAGCGCATTCTCGAAGGGCTTCTGGTGGACGCGGAGCGACGCCTGCACGAGGAGGGAATCGCGGGCGACGTCTACCTCTTCAAGAACAACACGGACTCGGCGGGCAACTCCTACGGTTGCCACGAGAACTATCTGGTGGCGCGGCACGGGGAGTTCTCCCGGCTCGCCGACATCCTCATTCCGTTCCTGGTCACCCGGCAGCTGCTGTGCGGTGCGGGGAAGGTGCTGCAGACGCCGCGTGGTGCGGTGTACTGCGTGAGCCAGCGGGCGGAGCACATCTGGGAGGGCGTGTCGTCGGCGACGACGCGTTCCCGGCCCATCATCAACACGCGGGACGAGCCACACGCGGACGCGGAGCGTTACCGCCGGCTGCATGTCATCGTGGGCGACTCGAACATGTCCGAGACGACGATGCTGCTCAAGGTCGGGGCCACCGATCTGGTGCTGCGGATGATCGAGGCGGGCACGGTGATGCGTGATCTGACCCTGGAGAACCCGATCCGGGCGATCCGTGAGGTCAGTCATGACATCACGGGCCGGCGCAAGGTGCGTCTGGCCAGCGGGCGGGAGGCGTCGGCGCTCGAGGTGCAGCGCGAGTACTACGAGAAGGCCGTGGACTTCTGTGAGCGCCGTGGTATCCGCACCGGCACGGTGGAGCAGGTGTTGGAGCTGTGGGGCCGTACGCTGGACGCGATCGAGTCGGAGGATCTGGACCGGATCGCCACCGAGATCGACTGGGTGATGAAGTACAAGCTCATCGAGCGGTACCGGGCCAAGCACAACATGACCATGTCGCATCCGCGGGTCGCGCAGATAGACCTCGCGTACCACGACATCCACCGGCGTCGTGGCCTGTACTACCTGCTGGAGAAGAAGGGGCAAGCCGCCCGGATCTGCAACGACTTGAAGATCTTCGAGGGCAAGTCGGTTCCGCCGCAGACGACTCGGGCGCGGCTGCGCGGCGACTTCATCCGGCGGGCCCAGGAGCAGCGCCGTGATTTCACGGTCGACTGGGTGCATCTCAAGCTCAACGACCAGGCGCAGCGGACGGTGTTGTGCAAGGACCCGTTCCGTTCGGTGGACGACCGGGTGGAGAAGCTCATCGCCGGTATGTGAGCGGGGCGTTGCCGCGTTCCCCTGTTCGAGTTCGCTCGAAAGGGGGATACGGGGAGAACGCCACACGGGCGCCGTACGTTTCCCGTACGGCGCCCTTCGCACGCCGTAGAGTTGCGCGGGCACTCCATCCGCAAGATCGACCGATTACGAGGCCCCCACCGTGCGCCGACGCTCACTCCTCTTCGCCGCCGTACCCGCAGGACTGGTCACGCTCGCCGGGTGCGGCGACGGCAAGTCGGACTCCAGCAAGGCGAGCGCGTCGCCGTCCGGCTCGGCTTCGTCGGTGCCGCCGCCGAAGATCGTGGAGGGGCCGCTGCCGGCGATCACCGCGGGGCAGAAGTTCGGTGAGAAGCCGACCGTGGCCAAGGGGTCGGGGGAGCCGTCGAAGGATCTCGCGGTGAAGACGGTGATCGCGGGCGGCGGCAGGACGGTCGCGGAGAACGACTTCGTCCAGGCGCACTATCTGGGGCAGATCTGGAACTCGGCGAAGGTCTTCGACAATTCCTACGACCGCAAGAGCGCGCTGGTGCTGCAGCTGGCCGAGGGCGGTGTCATCGACGGCTGGCGGTATGCCCTGACCGGCAAGAAGACCGGCAGCCGGGTGCTGATGGCGGTGCCGCCGACCTGGGGCTACGGCGCGTCGGGCAATGCGCAGGCCGGGATCAAGGGCACGGACACGCTGGTGTTCGTCGTCGACCTGGTGGACGCGTTCAACTCCAAGAGTTCGGCGCGGGGCAAGGAGGTCCCGCAGACCGATGCCGCCCTGCCGAAGGTCGGCACGAACACGGACGGCAACGCGCCCTCCGTGGACATCCCGAAGTCGGCGGCGCCGGGCAAGCTGGTGTCCGCGTATGTCCTGGAGGGCGACGGCGCCGCGCTGAAGGCGGACCAGACGATCCTGTGCCAGTTCCGGGGTGTGGTCTGGGACGGGGGCAAGACGTTCGAGCAGACCTATGGCTCGGGCCGGCTGAGCCAGTTCTCGTTGCAGCAGATGCAGCAGGTCGTCAAGGGGCTGTCGCAGGGCCTGACCGGTAAGAAGGTCGGCAGCCGGGTCCTCGTCGTGGTGCCCCCGGACCTGGCCTACGGCGACACGCCGCCGAGCGGGGACGTCATCAAGAAGGGCTCCACGCTGGTGTTCTCCGTCGACATTCTGGCGGCGATGTGAGGCCGTGTGTGTGGGGACGTGCCGCCCGTCGCGGGCGTGCCGGGGCCGGGGATGAAAGACTGTCCGCGTTCCGTGTCGTACACAAGCAGGAGCTAGAGACGTGAGCATCGAGAAGCCCGAGGTCGACTTCCCGGGTGGCGAGCCCCCGGCGGACCTTGAGATCAAGGACATCTGGGCGGGCGACGGTCCGGAGGCCAAGGCCGGCGACACCGTCTCCGTCCACTATGTGGGCGTGGCCTTCTCCACGGGTGAGGAGTTCGACGCGTCCTGGAACCGCGGCACGCCGCTGAAGTTCCAGCTGGGTGCCGGCCAGGTCATCGCCGGCTGGGACCGGGGTGTGCAGGGCATGAAGGTCGGCGGCCGTCGTCAGCTGACCATTCCGGCGCACCTGGCGTACGGCGACCGTGGTGCGGGCGGCGGCCGGATCGCCCCCGGCGAGACGCTGATCTTCGTCTGCGACCTGGTCGGGGTCTGATCGGATCCGATCGTCCGGGGTCCGTGCCCGCCCGGGCACGGGCCCTCGGCTTTTGCCGCGCCACCGTGGAGCGGTACGGTCAACGATCGTAAGCACCACAGGGAGGCGAAGGGCGTCGATGGCCATTGCCAAGGCCGAGCGGCTGATGAATCTGGCGCTGTGTCTGCTCGGGACGCGGCGGCCGCTCAGCAAGCGTGAGCTGCGGGAGTCCATCGAGGCGTATGTCGAGGCTTTCGGGCCGGGCAAGGGCGCGGCCGGCGCTGACGACTCCTTCAGCCGGATGTTCGAGCGTGACAAGGACGACCTGCGGGAACTCGGCCTGGTCATCGAGACCGTCGAGAACATCGACGGAGAGGTCGGCTATCTCGCCCGCCGGGACAGCAACCGGCTGCCGCCCATCACGCTGGACGCGGAGGAGGCCGCCGCGCTGGGTCTTGCCGCCAAGGTGTGGCAGCAGGCCCGGCTGGCCGGCGCGGCCAGCGGTGCCCTGCAGAAGCTGCGTGCGGCGGGTTTGCCCGAGGACGTCGACCCGTACGAGGCGCATGGCGCGCTGGAGCCGCGCATCCCGGTGCACGAGGCCGCTTTCGAGCCGTTGATGCTGGCCTGCCGGGATCGCCGTCCGGTGGTGTTCGACTACCGCAAGGCGAGTGCGGCCCGGCCCGAGACCCGGCATGTGGAGCCGTGGGCGCTGGAGTGCTGGCGCGGCCACTGGTATCTGGCGGGCTGGGACCGTGACCGGTGTGCGGAGCGGGTGTTCCGGCTGTCCCGGATCACCGGCCGGGTCCGTTCCCGTGGGAGCGTCTTCACCGCCGCGGTGCCCGATGTGGTCACCGTGCGGGAGACCGTCGCGAGCTGGGCGGGTGAGATCGCGGATCGTTCGGCGCTGATCCGGTTGCGTTCCGGTGCGGGTTACCCCCTTCGGGCGAAGGCCACCGTGGTCCGGGAACTCGGGGACGGCTGGGACGAGTTGGAGATTCCGTACGGGCACGGTCTGGACGCCTGGCTGGTGGAGTTCGGGCCCGATGTGGTGGTCCTGGAGCCGGCCGAGCTGCGGGCCGACGTGGTGGACCGGCTGCGTGCCGTGGCCAAGGGCTGAGGGGGAGCGGAGCGGAACTGTGGCAGGCAAACCGGTCAGGCCCGTGAACGCCATCGACCAGACCCGGCGGATGCTCTCCCTGGTGACATATCTGCGGGAGCGCCCCGGCGCCCGGGTCGCCGATGTGGCGCGTGCCTTCGGCGTCACCGAGGACGAGCTGGTCTCGGACCTCGATGTGCTGCCCATGTGCGGCACCAGCTTCCGCGGCGGTGATCTGCTGGACATCGACACGGACGGCGAGCGCATCTGGTGGCACAATCCGGCGGCGCTCGGCGCGGACGCGGCGGAGCCGCTGAGGCTGGCCGCGGACGAGGCGACGGCGCTGCTGGTGGCCGCGCGTGCGGTGGCCACCCTGCCGGGGCTGCGGGAGAGCGACCGGCAGGCGCTGCTGCGGGCCACCGCCAAGGTGGAGGGGGCGGCCGGTGACGCGGCGGGTGCCAGTGCGCGGCTGTCGGTGACCTTCGAGTCGGAGGGTGGTGTGTTCGCGGATGTCGACCGGGCCATCTCCGAGCGGCGCCGCCTGTGGATCCGCTACTACTCGCCCGCCCGTGACGAGGTCACCGAGCGGGAGATCGATCCCATCCGTCTGGTCAGCGTCGGCCACACCTATGTGGAGGCGTGGTGCCGCCGCTCGGAGGCGCGCCGCACGTTCCGGCTGGACCGGGTCGCCGAGATCAAGATCCTCGATGAGCCGTCGGCGCCGCCGGAGATCGAGCTGCGGGATCTGTCGGAGGGGCTGGTGCAGCCGGCCGCCGAGGATCCGGAGGTGGTGGTCGAGGTCGGTCCGGGCGGCCGCTGGGTCGCCGAGTACTACCCGCACGACAGTGCCGATGAGCTTCCCGACGGCGGGCTGCGTATCACGGTGCGCACCCCGGATCCGGCCTCGCTGAGACGTCTGGCGCTGCGGCTCGGCCGTGACGGCAGGATCGTCTCGCCGCCGGAGCTGGCCGACAGTGCCCGGCGGGCCGCCCGGGCGGCGCTGGCCGGGTACGACGGGGTGGAGGCGGCGCAGGGCGCGCCGTGTGAGGGGACGCGCGCGGAGCGCGACGGGCTGTACGACAGGGCGCAGTGAGCCGCGGGTGTCCGCCCGGTGCCGCGGGGCCGCCGCGCCGGGCGGGCCGTGCGCGGCGCGGCGGCCGTGTCGCCTGCGGTTTCGCCGCGGAGGCGACCTACCACGAAGTGAGGAGCGAGGGCTTTGAGCGAGTCTGCGGTGTCGGATGCGGGAGAGATGACGGTCGCGGCCGCCTTCGCGGGGATGCGAAGAGTGGTTCCGGTGGTGTTCAGGGCGGGCTGCCCGGAGTGCCGGGGCCGTTTCGAGCTGTCCGCCGGCGCCCTCAGGCTCGCCGTCGGCGCCACCAGCCGTACGACGTTCTACTCCTTCACCTGCCCGGACTGCGGTGTCCTGGTCCGCAAGCCCGCGAGTGAACGCATCGTCGAGCTGCTGACCGACGGTGGGGTCAGGACGCTGCGGCTGCACTCCGCCCTTTAGGCTCGACGCCATGTTCTGGGCGATGTTCGCGGTGGCCGTGGGTTTTCTGGGTCTGGCCGTCCTCGGTGTGCTCGCCGTGCGGGTCTTCGTGGAGGCGCGGCGGCTGGGGCGGCAGGTCGAGGACTCGGCGCGCCGGATCGGCCGTGCGGCCGAGGACCTGGAGCGGGCCGCGGTGAGCGCGTCCCGGGCCGCCGACGCGCTGTGAGGGCCGAGGTGCGCGGCGGTGACCGTGTGAACCGGACGCGCTATGTGTTACTTCGCCCTGTCACGCCGCCCGTTTGGGCGGGTACGCTGCTGGTCGCGGTGCGCAGAACGAGGCCCGTACCGCGGACCGGGAGTACGCACAGGGATTGCCTCGCGTTCACCCCTGAGCGTTACGATCGCTGCCAGCACGGTCCTTCGGGCACATGTCCGATGGGTCGGACAGCACCCCACCCAGCCGCCTCGGTGAGAAGGTAAAGACTTATGTTCGGAAGGCTCGGAGCCCCCGAGATCATTCTCATCCTCGTCGTCATCGTCCTGCTGTTCGGCGCGAAGAAGCTTCCGGACATGGCCCGCTCGCTCGGGAAGTCCGCCCGCATCCTCAAGAGCGAGGCCAAGGCGATGAAGGAGGACGGCGGCAACAACACCGCCGCCTCCGCGCAGGCCCCCAGCTCCGACGAGCAGTCCTCGGCCCAGCGCACCATCCAGGCAGCCCCCGGCGACGTGACCAGCTCGCGGCCGGTCACCGAGCCGTCGGACACCACCAAGCGCTGACGCAGGGCCGGAAGCTCCCGGCCCGCCGCACGAGATGAGGACGTGGGTTGCCCAAGCCTGCCCGCAACAAGGAGAAGGATCCCGAGGGGCGGATGCCCCTTGCGGATCATCTTCGTGAGCTGCGCAACCGGCTCGCGAAGGCGATTCTGGCCATCGTCGTCGTCACGGTCGTCGCCGCCTTCTTCTACAACGACATCATCAACTTCCTCACCAAGCCGATCCTCGACTCGGTCGGCTGCGGGAAGACCTTCGAGGAACTGGCCCGGTCGAGCGACGACACCCAGCAGTGCGCGCGGATCACCATCAACGGCCTCCTCGCCCCGTTCACGCTGGCCCTGCAGGTCTCCTTGATGGCGGGCGTCGTGCTGGCCTCGCCGATCTGGCTCTACCAGCTGTGGGGGTTCGTCGCGCCGGGTCTGCACCGGCACGAGAAGAAGTACGCCTACGCGTTCGTCGGCACCGGCGCCCCGCTGTTCCTCGGCGGCGCCTACTTCGCGTACCGGGTGCTGCCCACCACGGCCGAGGTGCTGATGCAGTTCACGCCGCACGGCGTGGACAACCTGCTGCCGCTGGACGATCTGCTGCAACTCGTCACCCGCATGGTGGTCGTCTTCGGTCTCTCCTTCGAGCTGCCCCTGCTGCTGATCATGCTCAATCTGACCGGCGCGCTCAGCGGCAAGCGCATGCTCGGCTGGTGGCGGGCCATGATCATGGGCATCACGGTCTTCGCGGCCGTGGCCACCCCCAGCACCGACCCCATCTCGATGCTGTCGCTCGCCGGGCCGATCTGGGTGCTGTACTTCTTCGCGGTCGCCTTCTCCCTGCTCAACGACCGGCGCAGGCGGCGGCGCGAGGCCGAGGGCCCCGCCGACGACGAGGCCTCCGACCTGGATCTGACGCCCGAGGACATCGGCGAGGTCGAGACGGTCTCCGCCGGCCGGGCGCTGCCCGAGCAGTCCAGCACGGACCGGGTCAACGGCTACGACGACGTGACCTGAGCGTTCGCGCCCCGCGAGGTGAGCTGCCCGCGCCCGCGACGGCGCGGGCAGGCCGCGTGTGCGGCGCCTGGGTGCGCCCGGCGTACATCCCGCGTTCCGGATAATGATCGTCCTGTTGTCAGTGCGGCCCGGTACGCTCGAAAGCACGATGACAGAGGACCTCTCACCGGCCGAGCGGTATGCGGCAGCCCGCAGGCGGGCAGCCGAGCAGGCCACCGCGCTCGCGTCCTTCCGCGAGATGTACGACTTCGGCCTCGACCCCTTCCAGATCGAGGCCTGCCAGGCCCTTGAGGCGGGCAAGGGCGTGCTGGTGGCCGCCCCCACCGGCTCCGGGAAGACCATTGTGGGCGAGTTCGCCGTCCACCTCGCGTTGCGCCAGGGCAAGAAGTGCTTCTACACGACACCCATCAAGGCGCTGTCGAACCAGAAGTACGCCGACCTGTGCCGCCGCTACGGCCCGGACAAGGTGGGCCTGCTCACCGGCGACAACAGCGTCAACTCCGACGCCCCGGTGGTCGTGATGACCACCGAGGTGCTGCGCAACATGCTGTACGCGGGGTCCCGGACCCTGCTCGGCCTCGGCCATGTCGTCATGGACGAGGTGCACTACCTCTCCGACCGTTTCCGCGGCGCGGTGTGGGAGGAGGTCATCATCCACCTCCCCGAGTCGGTCACCCTGGTCTCGCTGTCGGCGACCGTCTCCAACGCCGAGGAGTTCGGCGACTGGCTGGACACCGTACGCGGTGACACGGAGGTGATCGTCTCCGAGCACCGGCCGGTCCCGCTGTTCCAGCACGTGCTCGCCGGACGCCGGATGTACGACCTGTTCGAGGAGGGCGAGGGCCACAAGAGGGCGGTCAACCCCGACCTCGCCCGGCTCGCCCGCATGGAGGCCAGCAGACCCTCCTACCAGGACCGCAGACGCGGCCGTGCGATGCGCGAGGCGGACCGCGAGCGCGAGCGGCGGCAGCGTTCCCGGGTGTGGACGCCGGGCCGACCCGAGGTCATCGAACGGCTCGACTCCGAGGGCCTGCTGCCCGCCATCACCTTCATCTTCAGCCGGGCCGCCTGCGAGTCCGCCGTCCAGCAGTGCCTGTACGCGGGACTGCGGCTCAACGACGAGGAGGCCAGGCAGCGGGTGCGTGACCTCGTGGAGGAGCGCACCGCCTCCATCCCCCGCGAGGACCTGCACGTCCTCGGCTACTACGAGTGGCTTGAGGGCCTGGAGCGGGGCATCGCCGCCCACCACGCGGGCATGCTCCCCACCTTCAAGGAGGTCGTCGAGGAACTGTTCGTGCGCGGCCTGGTGAAGGCCGTCTTCGCCACCGAGACCCTGGCGCTCGGCATCAACATGCCGGCCCGCTCGGTGGTGCTGGAAAAGCTCGTCAAATGGAACGGCGAGCAGCACGCCGACATCACCCCCGGCGAGTACACGCAGCTCACCGGGCGGGCCGGTCGGCGCGGCATCGACATCGAGGGCCACGCGGTGGTGCTGTGGCAGCGCGGCATGAGCCCCGAACACCTCGCGGGCCTTGCGGGCACCCGCACCTATCCGCTGCGCTCCAGCTTCAAGCCGTCGTACAACATGGCGGTCAACCTGGTCGAGCAGTTCGGTAGGCACCGCTCGCGCGAACTGCTGGAGACCTCCTTCGCGCAGTTCCAGGCGGACCGGTCGGTCGTCGGGATCTCCCGGCAGGTGCAGCGCAACGAGGAGGGACTTTCGGGCTACAAGGAGTCCATGACCTGCCACCTCGGCGACTTCGAGGAGTACGCGCGCCTGCGCCGCGAACTGAAGGACCGGGAGAACGAACTGGCCCGGCAGGGTGCGGCCCAGCGGCGTGCCGAGTCCGCCGTGGCCCTGGAGAAGCTGCGGCCCGGCGACGTCATCCATGTGCCCACCGGCAAGTACGCGGGCCTGGCCCTGGTGCTGGATCCCGGCCTGCCCGCCGGGCGTTCCAACGGCCACCGCGGCTTCGAGTACCACGACGGGCCGCGCCCCCTCGTCCTCACCGCCGAGCGGCAGGTCAAGCGGCTGGCGTCGATCGATTTCCCGGTGCCGGTCGAGCCGCTGGAGCGGATGCGCATCCCGAAGACGTTCAACCCGCGCTCGCCGCAGTCCCGTCGGGACCTGGCGTCCGCGCTGCGCAGCAAGGCCGGGCACATTCCGCCGGAGCGGCACCGCAAGAAGCGGGCGCAGGCCGCCGACGACCGGGAGATCGCCCGGCTGCGCGCCGCGCTTCGCGCGCACCCCTGCCATGGCTGCAACGACCGTGAGGACCACGCCCGTTGGGCGGAGCGCTACCACCGGCTGCTGCGCGACACCTCGCAGCTGGAGCGCCGTATCGAGGGGCGTACGAACACGATCGCGCGGACCTTCGACCGGATCGTGGCGCTGCTGACCGAACTCGACTATCTGCGGGGCGACGAGGTCACCGAACACGGCAAGCGGCTCGCCCGGCTGTACGGCGAACTCGACCTGCTGGCCAGCGAGTGTCTGCGTGAGCGGGTCTGGGAGGGGCTGGGGCCCGCCGAACTCGCCGCCTGTGTCTCGGCGTTGGTGTACGAGGCGCGGGTCGGTGACGATGCGCTGGCGCCCCGGGTGCCGTCGGGCCGGGCGAAGGCCGCGCTCGGCGAGATGGTCCGCATCTGGGGGCGGCTCGACGGTCTGGAGGAGGAGTTCCGGATCACCCAGACCGAGGGGGTGGGGCAGCGTGAGCCCGATCTCGGGTTCGCCTGGGCCGCCTATATGTGGGCTTCCGGTTCGGGCCTGGACGAGGTGCTGCGCGAGGCGGAGATGCCGGCCGGGGACTTCGTGCGGTGGTGCAAGCAGGTGATCGATGTGCTCGGGCAGATCTCGGCGGCGGCTCCTGCGGAGGGCTCGACCGTGGCCAAGAGTGCGCGTAAGGCGGTGGAGCAGTTGCTGCGGGGTGTGGTGGCGTACTCGTCGGTGGGGTGACGGTTGGCACCGGCCCCTTCGGGGCTTGGGTGTCGGGGTGGGTGCGGGTTGCTTTTGGCTGTTTGCGCAGTTCCCCGCGCCCCCCCTCCGGGGGCTTGGGTGTCGGGGTCGGCGCGGGTTGTGTGGGGTTGTTTGCGCAGTTCCCCGCGCCCCTTTGGGGGTGTGGCTGTGGGTGGGTGGGTGCGGGTTGTGTGGGGTTGCTCGCGGAGTTCCCCGCGCCCCCTTCGGGGGCTTGGGTGCGGTGGGTCAGTTTGTGGTCCAGGCCGTGAGTGTTCGGTTGCTGTGGAAGCGGTGTTCCGATCCGGTGATCGGGTCGGTGAACTCCAGTCGGCGGGCGAGTAGTTGCAGCGGTCGACGGAAGTCACCGGCCGGCCCGGGTTCGGTCACCACCGGATACAGCGGATCGCCGAGGATCGGCACGCCCAGGGCGTTCATGTGCACCCGTAGCTGATGCGTCTGCCCGGTGTGCGGGGTCAGCCGGTAGCGGGCCAGCGCCTCGCGCTCCCGGACCTCGGCCAGCTCGACCCGGGTCACCGCGTTCGGCTCGCCCGGGACCTGCCGGGCGGCCGGCACCCCACGCTCCTTCAGGATCCGGCTGCGCACCGTCCGGGGCAGGGTGAGCGCGGGATCGTACGGGGCGACGGCCTCGTACTCCTTGCGTACCAGCCGGTCGCGGAACAGTGACTGGTAGGCGCCGCGTTCCTCGGGCCGCACCGTGAACAGCACCAGCCCCGCCGTCAGCCGGTCCAGACGGTGCGCCGGGGACAGCGTGGGAACGCCCAGGTCCCGGCGCAGCCGTGTCAGCGCGGTCTGAACGACGTGGCCGCCGCGCGGGGTCGTGGCGAGGAAGTGCGGTTTGTCGGCGACGACCAGATGCGCGTCCTGGTGGACGATCCCCAGTTCGAACGGCACGGGTACCTCGGTGGGCAGCTCCCGGTGGAACCACACGTACATGCCGGGCACGTACGGATCGTCCGGTGTGACCGCCCGCCCGTCGGCCCCGACGATCCGGCCCGCCGCCAGCATCCCGTCGACCAGGCCGGGCGGCGCCCCGGACAGCCGCGCCACGAGATGCGCGCGCACCGTCTCCCAGGGCCCCTCGGCGGGCAGCCGCACCCGCACGGGATCCACGCCGTCGCGCGCGGGCAGCGGAGCGGGCGGGATGCGGGTCCTTCGTCTCATCACACCCAGCGTACGGGCCGCTGCCCGCGCCGGTGCGCGAAGCCGAGCGGCCCCGGCCGGCACCGGCCGTCCGCGCCGTCCACGCCCCGCCGTCCGGCGCACGTAGGCGTGGTGGGGCCGCCGTGCAGGGGGCGTCGGTCGGGTGCCGGGGCGTCGTGGCTGATCGCGCGGTTTCCCGCGCCCCTTCGGGCGCGGCCCGCGGATCGCCGCGGTCATGCGGCGGCGCTGCCCTCCTGCTCCGCCTCGATGCGGGCGTTCCACTCCCGCTTGGACGCCTGCCAGCCGTCCTCGTCATGCCCAAGCCGCCAGTAGCCGGAGATCGACAGGTCCTCGCGGGGGATCGCGTACTCGACCCGCAGCAGCCGGCGCAGCTCCTTCACGAAGCCCGCCTCGCCGTGCACGAACGCGTGCGCCCGGCCCGCCGGGAACTCCAGTGCCCGTACGGCCTCGACCAGGGCGTCGCCGACCGGCCGGTCCCCGCGGTGCAGCCAGGTCACCGCCACGTCGCAGTCGATCTTCTGCTCCTCCTCGGGCCCGGACACCTCCACGAAGGCATGGGCGCGGGCACCGGCAGGCAGCGTCTCCAGGGCGCGGGCGATCGCGGGCAGCGCGCTCTCGTCGCCGGCCAGCAGATGCCAGTCGGCGCTCGCGTCGGGCGCGTAGGCGCCGCCGGGGCCCATGAACCACACGGTCTCGCCGGGCCGCACGCGCAGCGCCCAGGGGCCGGCCAGACCCTCGTCGCCGTGCACCACGAAGTCCAGGGTCATCTCCCGGTGCTCGGCATCCCAGTCACGCACCGTGTACGTCCGGGTCACCGGCCACTGCTCACGGGGGAACTCCGCCCGGATCCGCTCCAGGTCGAAGGGCTCCGGATAGGTCGCGCCGCCGACCGGGAACAGCAGCTTCACATAGTGGTCGGTGCAGGTGTCCGCCGCGAAATCGGCCAGTCCCGCACCGCCGAGCACGACCCGCTGCATGTGCGGGGTCAGCCGCTCGGTGCGGATGACCTGCGCGGAGTGGGGCTTCCTCGGCCTCCGTGCCGGACGTTCTGCCATGGCTGCCTCCATGTCACTTCCTTAGGTTTACCTAAGTTAGCACCACGTCCTTGCGGCCGACAGGAACACGGAGCGGAACAGGCCGGAACACCCGCTCACCCCCGCGAGCGAGCGTGGCAACGCCGCTCACCCGGCGAGCGTGGCGAGGAGCCGCTGCAGCGACCCGCCCAGCCCCCAGCGCGCCGTCAGCGCCTCCAGGCCCGCCGGGTCACGCGGGGCGCGCGGCAGCGCCGTGTCGACGTCCGGCAGCGGCACGTCGTCGGCGACCCGGACGACCTTCGGGGCGACCGCGACATACGCCCTGGCCTCGTCGAGACGCTTGCGCTGCGACGGGGTCAGCCCGGTCTTCGGGTCGTCGACCGCCGCCATGATCCCGGCCAGGTCGCCGAACGCGGCGAGCAGCTTCGCCGCCGTCTTCTCACCGATGCCGGGCACCCCGGGAAGCCCGTCGCTCGGGTCGCCCCGCAGCAGCGCCAGATCCGCGTACCCCCGGCCGTCGACGCCGTACTTCCCGCGCAGCACGGCCTCGTCCGTGAGCTGGAGCGTGCCCACTCCCTTGAGCGGGTACAGCACCCGCACCCCGCGCGCGTCGTCCACCAGCTGGTACAGGTCGCGGTCGCCGGTGACGATGTCGACCGGGCCCTCGGCGCGCGCGGTGAACGTGCCGATCACATCGTCCGCCTCGTACTGAGCGACGCCCACCCGGGCGATGCCGAGCGCGTCCAGCACCTCCTCGATGACCGGCACCTGCGGGGACAGCGTGTCCGGCACCTCCTCCGTGTCCGGGCCCAGCGCATGCTCCTCGGCGACCCGGTGTGCCTTATAGCTGGGGATCAGCTCGACCCGCCACGCGGGCCGCCAGTCGGCGTCCATGCAGGCCACCAGCCGGTCGGGCCGGTGGTCCCGCACCAGCCGGTCGATGAAGTCCAGCAGCCCGCGCACGGCGTTCACCGGGGTGCCGTCCGGTGCCTTCACCGAGTCGGGGACGCCGAAGTACGCACGGAAGTACAGCGAGGCGGTGTCGAGGAGCATGAGTCGTCCGGTCACGCCCCGCATCATGCCGTACGGCACCGACACCCGCCCGCGACCAGCGGCGACGGCCCGCCCACCGGTGATGTGAGGTGGGCCACTCTGGCGTTTGCCCTCCTCGGATCGGGGCAGGCGCGGCCTCTGTCCCCGGCCCCCGAGACGAGAGGTACGCGTGTCACCCAGGCTAGAGGCCGAACATCTCTACAAGGTGTTCGGAAGACGACCCGACGATGCAGTGGAGCGACTTCGGCAGGGCGCCGACCGGGAGGAACTGCGCGCCGACGGCACCACCGCCGCTGTCATCGACGCCTCCTTCCAGGTGGAACCCGGCGAGATCTTCGTCGTGATGGGGCTGTCCGGATCCGGCAAGTCCACCCTGCTGCGCATGCTCAACGGCCTGTCGGAGCCCACCGCGGGCCGCGTCAGGTTCGACGGCCAGGACCTGACCGCGCTGTCCGACAGCGCACTGCGCGAGCTGCGCTCACGCAAGATCAGCATGGTCTTCCAGCACTTCGCGCTGTTCCCGCACCGCAGCGTCCGCGACAACGCCGCCTACGGCCTGAGCGTGCAGGGCGTGCCCCGCGCCGAGCGCGATCGTCGCGCCGACGAGGCGCTCGCCCTGTGTGGCCTGGCCGGCTGGGAGAAGTCCTGGCCCGACGAGCTGTCCGGCGGCATGCAGCAGCGCGTGGGCCTGGCCCGCGCCCTCGCCACGGACGCCGACCTGCTGCTCATGGACGAGTCGTTCAGCGCGCTCGACCCGCTGATCCGCCGTGACATGCAGGACCAGCTGCTGGAACTGCAGAAGAGCCTGAAGAAGACGATCGTCTTCATCACCCACGACCTCAACGAGGCCATGCGCCTGGGCGACCGGATCGCCGTGATGCGCGACGGCCGGATCGCCCAGGTGGGCACCGCGGAGGACATCCTCGTGCGCCCCGCCGACGACTACGTCGCCTCGTTCACCAAGGACGTCGACCGCGCGCGTGTGCTGACCGCCGCCGCCGTCATGGACACCGACGTCCGCGGTGACGAGGCCGACTGCGACTGCGAGACCGCCACCCCGCACACTCCGTTCACGGAGCTGTGCGCGATCAGCGCCCGTGTGAACCACCCGGTGGCCGTCGTCGACCGCGACAACGGCCTCGTCGGCGTCGTGCCGCGGCACCGCCTCGTCGGGTTCCTCGGGGACGAGCAGGGCGAGCCCGCGCCCTGCCGTCCGCGCGGCGGGAAGGTGGCCGCCCGTGCCTAGGATCCACTTCGGCGACTGGGTGGAGACCGCGGTCGACTGGCTGCAGTCCCATCTGACCTGGGTCTTCGACATCGTCAACGCCGTGCTCGACGGCATGTACAGCGCCGTGGACACCGTCCTCAGCGGCGGCGAACCGCTGCTGCTGGCCGGCATCCTCGCCGTGGTCGCCGCCTGGCTGCGCGGCCTGCTGCCCGGTGTCCTCGCCTTCGTGGGGCTCGCGCTCATCGACTCGCTGGGGCTGTGGGACGACGCCATGGACACCCTGTCCCTGGTGCTCGTGGCCGCGGTCATCACCGTCGTGATCGCCATTCCGCTCGGTGTCTGGGCCGCGCGCAGCAGGCGCGTCAGCGCTCAGCTGCGGCCGGTGCTGGACGTCATGCAGACCATGCCGGCGTTCATCTACCTCATCCCCGGCGTGATGTTCTTCGGCGTGGGCACGACCCCGGGTCTGCTCGCGACGATCATCTTCGCGATGCCGCCGGGCGTGCGCATGACCGAGCTCGGCATCCGTCAGGTCGACGGTGAACTCGTCGAGGCCGCCGAGGCGTTCGGCACCACCCCGCGCGACATCCTGCTGCGCGTCCAGCTGCCGCTGGCCCTGCCGACCATCATGGCCGGCGTCAACCAGGTCATCATGCTGGCCCTGTCGATGGTGGTCATCGGCGGCATGGCCGGCGCGGGCGGCCTCGGTGAGCAGGTGTACTCCGCGATCACCCAGCTCAAGGTGGGTCTCGCCGCGGAGAGCGGGGTGGCGGTGGTCATCCTCGCCATGTACCTGGACCGGATGACCGGCGCCCTGGGCGAGCGGGTGTCCCCGCTGGGCCGGCGCGCGGCGGCCAAGGTCTCGGCCCTGGTGGGACGGGCGCGGTTCGCCCACTACCGGCCGGCCGGCGCGGTCGCGGTCGTCGGTGTCGTCGTGCTCGCGCTGGTCGCGGGCGGCCTGAACCTGGTCGGCTCCGGCGACGCCCAGGCCGGTTCGAGCACCGACGTCGGCAAGGGCAAGCGGATCAACATCGGTTACATCCCCTGGGACGAGGGCACCGCCACCACGTACCTGTGGAAGGAACTGCTGGAGCAGCGCGGCTACGAGACCGACGTCAAGCAGCTCGACCCCGGCCCGCTCTACTCCGGCGTGGCCCGCGGCGACGTCGACTTCCAGACCGACGCCTGGCTGCCGACGACGCACAAGGCGTACTGGGACAAGTACGGTTCGCGGCTGGAGGATCTGGGGTCGTGGTACGGGCCGACGTCGTTGGAGTTGACGGTTCCCTCGTATGTGAAGGGGATCGATTCGCTGGCCGATCTGAAGGGTCAGGGGAAGAAGTTCGGCGGGAAGATCATCGGTATTGAGGCGAGTGCCGGGATGATGGGGACGCTGAACAGCAAGGTCCTGAAGGCTTATGGGCTGGAGGGTGAGTACAAGGTGGTGTCGTCGAGTACGTCGTCGATGCTGGCGGAGCTGGACCGGTCGATCAAGAAGCGTGAGCCGGTGGTGGTGACGTTGTGGTCGCCGCACTGGGCGTACGGCAAGTACGACCTGAAGAAGCTGAAGGACCCCGAGGGCGCCTGGGGCAAGGGCGAACGGATCCACACCGTCGCCCGCAAGGGTTTCAGCGCCGACGACCCGGTCGCCGCGCAGTGGCTGAAGGACTTCAAGCTCACCGAGCAGCAGCTGACCGGTCTGGAGAACGACATCAGGGACGCCGGCCAGGGCCATGAGCAGGACGGTGTGCGCTCCTGGCTGAAGAAGAGCCCCGGCCTGGTCGACCGGCTCGCCCCCGTTCCCGACGGCGGCGCCAAGAAGCGGGGCAAGGACGCGGGCAAGACCGTCAACATGGGCTACTTCCCGTGGGACGAGGCCATCGCCAGCACCTACCTCTGGCAGAACATCCTGGAGGACCGCGGCTACAAGCCGGCCCTGAAACAGCTGGACCCGGGCCCGCTCTACAGCTCCCTCGCCCAGGGCCAGATGGACGTACAGCTGGATGCCTGGCTGCCGACGACGCACAAGGCGTACTGGGACAAGTACGGTTCGCGGCTGGAGGATCTGGGGTCGTGGTACGGGCCGACGTCGTTGGAGTTGACGGTTCCCTCGTATGTGAAGGGGATCGATTCGCTGGCCGATCTGAAGGGTCAGGGGAAGAAGTTCGGCGGGAAGATCATCGGTATTGAGGCGAGTGCCGGGATGATGGGGACGCTGAACAGCAAGGTCCTGAAGGCTTATGGGCTGGAGGGTGAGTACAAGGTGGTGTCGTCGAGTACGTCGTCGATGCTGGCGGAGCTGGACCGGTCGATCAAGAAGCGTGAGCCGGTGGTGGTGACGTTGTGGTCGCCGCACTGGGCGTACGGCAAGTACGACCTGAAGAAGCTGAAGGACCCCGAGGGCGCCTGGGGCAAGGGCGAACGGATCCACATGGTCGGCAAGAAGACGTTCAGCCAGGACTTCCCGGAGCTGTCCGGCTGGCTGAAGGACTTCGAGCTCACCGAGGAACAGCTCGCCTCCCTGGAGGTCGCGATACAGCAGGGCGGCGCCGGGCACGAGAAGGCGTCCGCACGGCAGTGGCTGGACGCCCAGCCGGGTCTTGAGGACAAGCTGGCACCCGTGGCCTGAGGCCCGCCGGCGAAGGGAGCGGTGGTCGCGTCGAAGGGCGTGGCCACCGCTCCGCCCGTTCCGCGCCACCCGTGATCTCCCGTTGTCTCACCCGCCGCGGTCCGCGAGCGCCGTACTCGGCCGGCAGGTCCCGGTCGTCGAGACCGTTCTTGGACCCCTTCGGCGCCGGGCCCGCCGTGGTGCCGCCGCCCACGAGAAGGATCCGGCCAACCACGGAGCGCCACGGTCCCGCCCGAGCCCGCGCACACCGCAGCCGGGCCGTCGACCGCGCGCACGGCGGACCGTGCACCGCCCGGTCGTTCGGGCGGTCGCCCGCCGGGCCCGGCCCGCACCCTTTTCGCCACCCGCCGTACCCGCCCTGACCAGCGACTCCGTCGCACGGCGCGGATCCGGGGCGCGGGCCGGGAACACCGGGAGCCGCCGGCGCATTGAAGATAAAGGGCGCGATCCCGTGCTGATCGAGGGTCAGCGGTCGCGCCACGACCCCGGGAGCTGGTCGCCATGGGCCCACCGTCCCGCGGTCGGCCGGACCGATCGGCGGACCGCCCGCCCACTGGCGCGAACCGTGAGGGTCGCGCTTACCCCACGTGACGTGGATGTGACGGCCGCATGAAACGGTTTGCCGAACATGCGTAGGGTGCAGAGAACCCATCAGGGCGACGGGGCCCGGCGTCGGGCCCCGACAGCGGCGGCACGACGAGCGGAGGAGGGAGCCGGAGCGATGGGCGACCACAAGGAACAACAGCCTGTCCGAGTGGGCGCGGCCGTCCGGCGGCGGCGCCGCGCGCTGGAGCTGACCCTCGCCGTCGTGGCCGAGCGCAGCGGCCTGTCCGTGCCCTTCCTGAGCCAGATCGAGAACGACCGGGCACGCCCCAGCACCAACTCCCTGGAGAAGGTCGCCGACGCGCTGCGCACCACGGCCGTCGAACTCCTCGCCGCCGCCGACCCGGCGTGCAGCGTCGACGTCGTGCGCGGCGAGGTCATCGAGACCGACTTCGCCCCCCGGGTGCGCTCGCTGGTGCGCGGTCACCACCAGTTGCACGCCTCCGAGTTCACCGGCGACCACGACGCGGGCCGCGAATTCCAGCACCGCAACGACGAGTTGCTGTACGTCGCCGACGGCGCGGTGGAGATAGAGGCCGAGGGCCGCGCCTACCGCCTGGGCCGCGGCGACACCCTCTACCTGACGGGCGGGGTGCGCCACCGCTGGCGCGCCACGGTCCCCGACACCCGCGTGATCGTCGTCGCCGTGGCCGAGCACATCGAGGCCGTCCACGACCGGCCCCGCTGAACAGACCGGGTGACCTCACCGTGGCCAGGCACACGACCCGCCGGTCACCGGCCGCGGCAGCGCCGTGCGTGCGCTTTCCGCGGAGCGCATGATGCGCGTCGTCTCTCTCGTTCCGTCGCTCACCGAAGCGGTCGCCGAGACCGTGCCCGGCGTGCTGGTCGGTGCCACCGACTGGTGCGTCCGCCCGGCGGGCCTTGCCGTCACCCGCGTCGGCGGCACCAAGAACCCGCGGGTGGACCGGATCGTCGCCCTCGCCCCCGATCTGGTGATCGCCAACGAGGAGGAGAACCGCGCCCCCGACCTGGACGCGCTGCGTACCGCGGGCCTCACCGTGCTGGTCACCGAGGTGCGCGACGTGCCACGGTCCTTCGGCGAGCTGACCCGCGTGCTGATCGCGTGCGGCGCGACGACCCGGCCACGCTGGCTGGACGAGGCCGAGGACGCCTGGTCCGCGCTGCCGGTGCCCGCGCGGCGCGTGACAGCGGTCGTGCCGGTCTGGCGACGGCCGTGGACGGTGCTCGGCCGGGACACCTTCGCCGGCGACGTGCTCGCCCGCCTGGGCGTGGACAACATCCATGCCGGGCACGCCGACCGCTATCCGCGGATCCCGCTGGACGAGCTGCGGGCCGCCGCGCCCGACCTCGTCGTGCTGCCCGACGAGCCGTACCGCTTCACGGCCGACGACGGCCCCGAAGCATTCCCGGGTCTGCCCTGCGCCCTGGTCAGCGGACGGCATCTGACGTGGTACGGCCCGTCGCTGGCCGAGGCGCCGCGGGTGCTGTCCGGGGCGCTGCGGGCAGTTCACCGCTGATCAGCCCGCGTACCGTGCCCACGGCGGCGGCCGCCCAGGCGGCGAGGAGCACCCCGTACAGGCCGGCCGTCAGCCAGTCGTAGGCGGCAAGACCGGTGTGCCGGGCCAGCGCCGCCGCACCGGTGACACAGGTGCCCACCGGGAAGGTGAACCCCCACCAGGTCATCGTGAACCCCATGCCGCGCCGCCGGGCCCGCGCCACCTGGGCCGCCGCGAACGCCAGCCACAGCAGCGCGAAACCCATCACCGGCACCCCGTACAGGACGGCGAGCACCACGAAACCGCGGTCGTAGGGGGCCGCCACGACCCCCGGCGCGACATCCGCGAAGGCGCCCACGGCGGTGGTGGACTGCCCGAGCGGTCCCAGCACCAGGAACAGCGTCGGGGTCAGCGCGAGCGGCAGCGGGCCCGAGACGATCAGCCGGGCGAACACGAGGGGCAGCATCAGCAGGGTCGCGAGCAGGCTGAGCCCGAACAGCGCGAAACACGCGAGGAGCAGGGTCTGACGGGGCTGCCCGGGCGGCAGGTGCGGCACGAGCTGCGGGCCGAGCGCGGCCGACACCATGGGCGCGACGAGCGGCAGCAGCCACACCGGGGAGATCTGAGCGGGCTCGATCCGGTGCCGTACCACCATGAGGTACGGCACCGCCACCGCCGCCGCGAGCCCCACGACGGTGCCGGCGACGAACAGCACGGCGTCCAGGGCCATGGCGCCCGCCGCGCCGAGCGGGTCCCGCCCGACGGTCATGGCGCCGCCGCCGACCGCGAGCAGCGCCATGGACAGGCAGCCGTAGAAGGGCGCCGTCGCCGGGTCGAGGAGGTGGTCGCGGGCCTGGTCGCCGTGGTACGCCCAGTGCAGGGCGCGAGCGGCGAGAAGGGCCACCAGCAGGGCGAGCGACAGGGCCCACACGACGGTGCAGCCGGTGCGCAGCGGCCCGGTGTGCCAGGGGAGCACGGCGCCGGCCGAGCCGACGGCCGCCGTGCCCATGACGGCGGCGTACCAGTTGGGGCCGAGGTGGCGGACGCGCGGGGCGCGGCGGGGGACCGGGGGCTGGGCTGCGATGACCATGGGTCCACCCTCACGCGGGGCGCGGACGGTCACCAGGGAGTCCGTCCCTATCAGGGCATAAGCTGGTCTTATGAGTGAGGCGGAGGAGCGGCGCGGGCCGAGGTCGCTGGCCCACCGGGTGCCCGATCTCGGCGCGCTGGAACTGCTGCTGGCGGTGGCGCGCACCGGCAGCCTCGGCGCTGCGGCCCGGGAACTGGGCGTCACCCAGCCGGCGGCCAGCAGCCGGATCCGCTCCATGGAGCGGCAGCTCGGCGTGGCCCTGGTGGACCGCTCGCCGCGCGGCTCCCGGCTCACCGACGCCGGGGCGCTGGTGACCGACTGGGCGCGGCGGATCGTGGAGGCGGCCGAAGCCTTCGACGCGGGCGCGCAGGCGCTGCGGGACCGGCGTGACTCGCGGCTGCGGGTGGCGGCCAGCATGACGATCGCCGAGTATCTGCTGCCGGGCTGGCTGCTGGCCCTGCGCGCGGGACGCCCGGACACGGCGGTCTCCCTGCTGGCCGGGAACTCGACGACGGTGGCCGAACGGCTGCTCGCGGACGAGGCGGACCTCGGCTTCGTGGAGGGGCTGACGGTCCCCGCCGGGCTGGACTCCGCGGTCATCGCGCACGACCACCTGATCGTCGTCACCGCACCCGCGCACCCCTGGGCCCGCCGCCGCGGCCCGCTGGCCGCGGACGAGCTGGCCACCACCCCGCTGATCCTGCGCGAACGCGGTTCGGGCACCCGCCAGGTCCTGGACGCCGCCCTGGGCGGGCTCGCCCGCCCGCTGATCGAACTGTCCTCCACCACGGCGGTCAAGGCCTCCGCGGTCGGCGGCGCCGGGCCCGCGGTCCTGAGCGAACTCGCGGTACGGGAGGAACTGGGCCTGCGCCGCCTGGTCCGCATCCCCGTACGGGACGTGTTGCTCGGCCGTGACCTGCGGGCGGTCTGGCGGACCGGGCACCGGCCGACGGGACCGGCCCGGGAACTGCTGTCGCTGACCCGCGGCTGAGCCGGGCTCAGCCGGCCGCCGCCACCAGCGCCCGCATCACCCGCAGATCCTCGCCCATCTCCGGATGCCACTGCACCCCCAGGACCCACCCGCCGGGCCCCGAGGGCTCGATCGCCTCGACCGTGCCGTCCTTCGCGTGCGCCGACGCCACGAGCCCGCTGCCGAGCCGGTCCACGGCCTGGTGGTGGAACGTGGGTACGGAGGTCTCCTCCGGGACGATGCCGGCGTACCGGGTGCCGGGCACCGGCTCGACCAGGTGCCGGCCGAAGACCCCTGGCGGCCCGGCGTGCTCGGCGTGCTGGTCGAGGTGTTGCACCAGCGTGCCGCCGAGCGCGACGTTCAGCAGTTGCATGCCGCGGCAGATCCCGAGCAGCGGCACGGCCGCGGCCAACGCGGCGTCGATCAGGGCGAGTTCCCAGGCGTCGCGGGCCCGGGCCGGCGGACCGGTCCGCGGGCCGGTGACGGCGCCGTAGCGTACCGGCTCGACGTCCGGGCCGCCCGCGATCACCAAGGCGTCCAGCCGTGCCACGGTGGCCGCGGCCTGCTCGGGCCCGTCCGGCGGCAGCATCGCGGCCAGAGCGCCGGCCCGCTGCACCAGCCGCGGATAACCGGCCGGCAGCAGCGCCGCCTCCAGCTCCCACACCCCCCAGCGCGCCCCGGACTCCAGATACGTACTGACCCCGATCAACGGCCGACCCGCCATGGCACCCTCCTTGGCTCCCCGCAATGGCTGGCACGCACACCTTTACCGTGAACCCACCCCCGGGCAAGCCCCCCGGCCCGGCGCCGCCGCGGCGGACGCCTCGGGGCGGTGCCGTGGGGCGTGCCGCCGCCACCGGCCGTGCCGCGCCGGCTCATGTCAGAAAGCCCCGCAGGAGTGCCGCCGTTCCCGCGCAGTGTTCCCGCATCATGTCCCGGGCCCCCTCTGCGTCGCCGTCCAGGACCGCCTCGACCAGGGCCGTGTGCTGGCGCTGGGAGTGCTCCAGGTTGCGGACCAGCAGCGGGATGCAGTCCAGCAGGTCGTTGACGGTCGCCCGGACGGCCGCGTACTGCGCGGCCAGCGTCGGCGAGCCGGACAGCTCGGCCAGGGTGAGGTGCAGCAGGGTGTCCCGCCGCCGGTACTCGGGAAGCGGCGCGTCGTGCGTGCCGGCCAGCGCCGCCCGCAGCCGCTGCGCCGACGCGCCGGCCGGTGTGTGCGTCGCGCACAGTCCCGCCGCGCCCACCTCCAGCACCTCACGGAACCTGAGCACGTCGTCGACGTCGACCGCGGCGATGCGGCGCCGCAGCTCGTCCTCGCCGCCCGCGTTCGTCCGGGGCAGCACGAACGTGCCGCCGTAGCGCCCGCGCCGTGACTCCACGAGCCCCTGGTCCTGGAGCACCTTCAGCACCTCGCGCAGCGTCACCCGGCTGATGCCAAGACGCTGCGCCAGCTCCCGTTCGGCGGGCAGCCGCTCGCCGCACGGCACCAGGCCGAGTCGTACGATCTGCAGGATCTGCTCCAGTGCCTCCTCGAAGCCGTTGCCCGCCCGCACCGGCCGCAGCACCGGCGCGAGCCGGTCGTCCGGCATCCCCCGCCGTGTGTCCCGCGCCATCCGGTCGTGCCCCCTTCCCAACCAATGGTTCTCGGCAATACCTTATGGCTCCCGGCCGGCCGTAGAAGCCGAAGGAGGCTCTGCCGTGGCAGACCGCACACCCCCGCTCGCCGTCGAGGAACTGCACGCCCTCGTCGCGAGCGGTGAGATCGACACCGTCGTGCTGGCCTTCCCCGACATGCAAGGGCGGCTCCAGGGCAAGCGGTTCGCCGCCCGCTTCTTCCTCGACGAGGTCCTGCATCACGGCACCGAGGGCTGCAACTACCTGCTCGCCGTCGACACCGAGATGAACACGGTCGACGGCTACGCCATGTCCTCCTGGGACCGCGGCTACGGCGACTTCGCCATGCACCCCGACCTGAGCACCCTGCGCCGCATCCCCTGGCACCCGGGCACCGCCCTGGTCGTCGCCGACCTCGCCTGGGCGGACGGCTCCCCGGTCGCCGCCGCGCCCCGCCACATCCTGCGCCGCCAACTGGAACGGCTGGCCGGGTTCGGCTACACCGCCCAGGTCGGCACCGAGCTGGAGTTCATCGTCTTCAAGGACACCTACGAGCAGGCCTGGGACGCGGGCTACCGCGGGCTGACCCCGGCCAACCAGTACAACGTCGACTACTCCATCCTCGGCACCGGCCGCATCGAACCGCTGCTGCGCCGCCTGCGCAACGACATGGCCGGCGCCGGCCTCACCGTCGAGTCGGCCAAGGGCGAGTGCAACCCCGGCCAGCACGAGATCGCCTTCCGCTACGACGAGGCCCTGGTCACCTGCGACCAGCACGCCGTGTACAAGACCGGCGCCAAGGAGATCGCCGCCCAGGAAGGCGTGTCGATCACCTTCATGGCCAAGTACAACGAACGCGAGGGAAACTCCTGCCACATCCATCTCTCGCTCGCCGACGCCGACGGCGTGGGCGCGATGGCCGGGCCCGACGGAATGACCGACGTCATGCGGCACTTCCTCGCCGGACAACTGGCGGCGCTGCGCGACTTCGCCCTGCTGTACGCGCCCAACATCAACTCCTACAAACGGTTCCAGCCGGGCTCGTTCGCGCCGACCGCCGTCGCCTGGGGCCACGACAACCGCACCTGCGCCCTGCGCGTCGTCGGCCACGGCCGCTCCCTGCGCTTCGAGAACCGGCTGCCCGGCGGCGACGTCAACCCGCACCTCGCGGTCGCCGCCCTGGTGGCCGCCGGACTGTACGGCGTCGAACGGAAACTGGAACTGCCACCGCCCTGCCCGGGCAACGCCTACACCGCAGGCTTCGAGCACGTCCCGACCACCCTGCGGGAGGCCGCCGCGCTCTGGACGGCCAGCCCGATCGCCCGGGCCGCCTTCGGCGACGAGGTCGTCGACCACTACCACAACCTGGCCCGCGTCGAACTGGACGCCTTCGACGCCGCCGTCACCGACTGGGAGCTGCGCCGCTCCTTCGAACGCATGTGAGGCCCACCGTGTCCGACCGGTCCGACGCGCACGGCTCGAACGACGCGCTGTCCACCGCACCCGAACTCCAGGTGCGCAACCCCGCCACCGAAGAGATCGTCGCCACCGTCCCCGCCGCCACCGCGGCCGACATCGACGCGGCCGTCGCACGGGCCACGGCGGCACAGCGGCGCTGGGCCGCCCTCGCGCCCGCCGACCGGGCCCGGCTGCTGCGCCGCTTCGCCGACACCGTCGACACCCACATCGAGGAACTGGCCCGGCTGGAGGTCCGCGAGGCCGGACATCTGCTCGACACCGCACGCTGGGAGGCCGGCAACGCCCGCGATCTGCTGCTGTACGCGGCCGGCGGCGCCGAACGCCTGCTCGGCAAGCAGATCCCGGTACCCGGCGGCTGGGACGTCACCTTCCAGGAGCCGCTGGGCGTGGTCGGGGTCATCGCGCCCTGGAACTTCCCGATGCCCATCGCCGCCTGGGGCTGCTTCCCCGCGCTCGCCGCGGGCAACGCCGTCGTCCTCAAGCCCGCCGAGGCCACCCCGCTCACCGCGCTCCGCCTCGCCGAACTCGCCCTGACGGCGGGCCTGCCCGAGCACCTGTTCCAGGTGCTGCCCGGACACGGGCACATCGCGGGCCGCGCGCTCGTCGACCACCCCGACGTGGCGAAGATCGTGTTCACCGGCTCCACCCGCACCGGCCGCGAGGTCATGGAGCGGTGCGCCCGCCTCGTCAAGCCGGTCACCCTCGAACTCGGCGGCAAGAGCCCCAACATCGTCTTCGCCGACGCCGACGTCGAGGCCGCCGTCGACCCGTTCTCCTTCCTCGACAACTGCGGCCAGGACTGCTGCGCCCGCACCCGGATCCTGGTGCAGGAGCCGGTCCACGACCAGGTCCGCGAACTGCTCGCGGATGCGCTCGCGGCCGTCGTGGTGGGCGACCCGGCCGACCCGAAGACCCAGATGGGCCCGCTGATCTCCGCCCGGCAACGCGACCGCGTACGCTCCTACGTGCCCGCCGACGCCCCCGCCCTGCGCGGCACCGCGCCCGAGGGACCCGGCTACTGGTTCCCGCCCACCGTGCTCACGGGCGAGCGGCCCGACACGGCCGCGGCCCGCGAGGAGATCTTCGGCCCGGTCGCCGTCCTGCTGCCCTTCACCGACGAGGCCGACGCCATCCGCCTCGCCAACGACACCCCCTACGGACTGGCCGGCTCCCTGTGGACCCGGGACCTCGGCCGCGCCCTGCGCGTCTCCCGTGCCGTCCGGGCCGGCAACCTGTCCGTCAACTCCCACTCCAGCGTCCGCTACTGGACCCCGTTCGGCGGCTTCAAACAGTCCGGCCTCGGCCGCGAACTGGGCCCGGACGCCCTGACCGCCTTCACCGAGACCAAGAACGTCTTCATCAGCACGGAGGGCCCCGCACAGTGACCGCCGAGACCCCTGAGACCATCTGCCGCCGGCTGGTCGGCCGTACCGCCGTCGTCACCGGAGCGGGCAGCGGCATCGGCCTCGCCACCGCCCGCCGACTGGCCTCCGAAGGCGCCCACGTCGTCTGCGGCGACATCGACGAGACCCGCGGCAAGGCCGCCGCCGACGAGATCGGCGGGCTGTTCGCGAAGGTCGACGTCACCGACCCCGAACAGGTCGAGGCACTGTTCAGGACGGCGTACGACACCTACGGCAGCGTCGACGTCGCCTTCAACAACGCCGGCATCTCCCCGCCCGACGACGACTCCATCCTGGAGACCGGACTTGAGGCATGGAAACGCGTCCAGGAGGTCAACCTCACCTCCGTCTACCTGTGCTGCAAGGCCGCCATCCCCTACATGCGCCGCCAGGGCCGGGGATCCATCATCAACACCGCCTCCTTCGTGGCCCGCATGGGCGCTGCCACCTCGCAGATCTCCTACACCGCCTCCAAGGGCGGGGTGCTCGCCCTGTCCCGGGAACTCGGTGTGCAGTTCGCTCGGGAGGGCATCCGGGTCAACGCGCTGTGCCCCGGCCCCGTCAACACCCCCCTGCTGCAAGAGCTGTTCGCCAAGGACCCGGAGCGCGCCGCCCGCCGCCTGGTGCACATCCCGCTCGGCCGGTTCGCCGAGGCCGAGGAGATCGCCGCCGCCGTCGCCTTCCTCGCGAGCGACGACTCCTCCTTCGTCAACGCCAGCGACTTCCTCGTGGACGGCGGAATCTCCGGCGCCTACGTCACACCGCTCTGAGCGGACCGCGCCCGCCCGCGGGCCGGACACCGTGTACGCGACTCGGGGCCGCGGCCTACAGTGCCCGGATGAGCATGACGCCGCCGCCCGGCTGGTACCCCGACCCGAGCGCCCCGCAGGCGGAGCGCTGGTGGGACGGCAGCGCCTGGACCGAGCACCGCCGCGCGCCCGGCGCGCCCGTCCCGCCGGCGGCCCCGGACCGTGCCTCCCGGCGGGCCAAGGCGGTAGCGCTGGTCACCGCGGGCGCCGTGCTGGTCGCGGCGATCGTCACCGGCGCCCTCGTGCTCCGCACGGACCACGAGGGCGCCGGCGCCACCGAGGCGAACACCGCGGCCACGCCCACCACCGGCGACCCGGGGCCCGCATCGCCGTCGCCGTCCGGCACACCGTCGGCCTCCGACCCCTCCGCCGACGACCCCGCGACCGTCGTCGACCAGCTCAACGGCATCACACTGCCGCTGCCCGACGGCTGGGAGCGCCCGCGGTACATCGCCGACGACGACGTCGTCATGACCACCGACGGCACCTACGACTGCCCGGCCGGCGTCGGCCTGTGCTTTCACGGCCTGGTCAGCACCCGCACCGACGGCGCCACCGCCGGGACCTCGCCCCGGGCGCTCGCCGAACAGGACATCACCGACGCCGCGGACGCCGCCTTCGACGAGAACGCCCTCGGGCAGCGGCCCTTCGGCGGCATCACGTCCCATCGGCTCGTCGCCTCCGGCCAGATCGCGGTCGCCGGCCGCAGCGGGTACTACGTGCGCTGGCGGGTCAGCACGGCCAAGGGGCCCGGCGGCTACGTCCAGTCGCTGGCCTTCCCGTCCAGCGTCGGCACCGAAGCACCCGTCGTCGTCCGCTTCGTCTTCGACGCCGGCGCCGACGGGCCCCCGCTGTCCGACATGGACGAGATCACCCGCGGCATACGGGCGGTGGGCGACGCGGACACCGGCGGCGGCGTCGGCAGCAGCCTCGGCCCGTCGCACTGACCGTCACAGGAACGTGTGACCCTCGCCCCGATAGGTGGGCACGGCCGCCGTCACCCGGTCCCCCTCCACCAGATGCAGCACCTCGAACCGCTCACACAACTCACCGGCCTTGGCGTGCCGGAACCACACCTTGTCGCCGACGAGCAGGTCGTCGGCGGGCGCACCGAGCAGCGGCGTCTGCACCTCGCCCGGCCCCTCCTGCGGGTCGTAGCGCAGCCCCTGCGGCAGCCACGGCACCGGCAGCCGGTCGGCGCCCGCCGCCCCGGAGGCCGGATAGCCCCCGCCGAGCACCGTCACCACACCGACGCCCGGCCGGCGCACCACCGGCAGCGCGAACAGCGCGGCCGGACGGCCGGTGAACGACGTGTAGTTGTCGAACAGGCGCGGCACATACAGCCCGGAACCGGCCGCGACCTCGGTGACGGCGGCCTCGGCCGCCGTGTGCTGCACGCTGCCCGTGCCGCCGCCGTTGACGAACTCCAGTCCGGGCGCCACCGCACGGACGGCCCGCACCACGGCGGCCCGCCGCGCGGCCAGTTCGCGTCGCGCGGTGGCCTGCATCAGCCGGACGGCCCGCGAGCGCAGCGGACGACCGGCGACGGAGTCGCCCACCCCGGCGATATGACCCTCGTACGCCATGATCCCGACGAGCGTGAAACCGGGGCGCCGCACCACCGCGCGCGCCAACTCGGCGACCTGGTCGGGGGAGTGCAGCGGCGAACGCAGCGCCCCGACCCGCAGCCGCCCGCCCATCAGCCGCAGCGATGTGTCCAACTCCAGGCAGACGCGCACGACTTCACCGCCGCCGGCGCGGGAGGCATCGATGAGGTCGAGCTGGGCCGGGTCGTCGATCATGACGGTGACGGCGGCGGCCAGCTTGGGATGGGCGGTCAGCTCGGCGAAACCGGACCGGTCGGCGGACGGATAGGCGAGCAGGACGTCGTCGAACCCGGAACGCGCGAGCCACAGCGACTCGGCCAGCGTGAACGACATGATGCCCTGGAAACCGTCCCTCGCCAGGACGCGTTCCAGCAGGGCGCGACAGCGCACGGACTTGCTGGCCACCCGGATCGGCTTCCCGCCGGCCCGGCGCACGAGGTCGTCCGCGTTGGCGTCAAAGGCGTCCAGGTCCACGATCGCGACAGGGGCGTCGAGGTGGGCGGCGGCCCGGTCGTAACGGGCCCGGTCGGCGGCGCGCGCAGTCATGGACGCAGCCTGCCAGACAGGATTACCGCAGGGTAGGGGGACGTTCCGGGCAGATGCCACGGCGTCGCGGACTGGTTCCCGTTGGCCGTGGAACAACCCGTAGAGTGACGCGCACGCACGATGCGACGCCGTCGGCCGCGGCCCCGCGCCGGGATGCCGTCGCGTCCGTGCGGGTATGCGTGCCCGGGACGGACCGACAGCGGGCCCGGGTGAGGGACAGGACGACCCGCGTACCGAGGAGACGGCCCGGGGACGAGGAAACGGGGGGTGCATGAGCACGGAAGCGCGCCACACTCCGCGCCGCGCCCCCACAGCCCCCTCCACCCACCCCGAGCCCACGACGAGCACCGACGCGACCGCGACCGACGACACGAACTCGGGCGGCGGCGGGAACGTGGGCGACCGTGTGGGCTCGGGTGCCGCCGCTGACACGGGCGTCGGCGTGAATGCGGGCGACCGTGTGACCTCGGGTGGCGGTGCCCACGTGGGCGGTCGCGTGAACGCGGGTGGCGCCGCCAAGGTGGGCACGGGCGGGAACGCAGGCGGCGGTGCCACCACGGGTGTCGGCGGGAATGC
>NZ_JBIWKB010000049.1:47137-70415 GCF_044765425.1 Streptomyces sp. NPDC102462
TGCGGGGCGTGGTGCCAGCTCGGGCGGCGGCGCGCGTGTGGGCGCGGGTGGGGTCGCAGGCGGCGGTGCCACCACGGGTGTCGGCGGGAATGCGGGGCGTGGTGCCAGCTCGGGCGGCGGCGCGCGTGTGGGCGCGGGTGGGGTCGCAGGCGGCGGTGCCACCACGGGTGTCGGCGGGAATGCGGGTGGCGGTGCCTTCGCCGGTGGTGCTGGGGATGTGGGTGGCGGTGCTGACACGGGCGTCGGCCGGAATGGGGGTAGTGGTGCGGGTGGGGTGAGTTCCGGGGAGACCGGGGCTGCGTCCGGCCACGCCTCGCCTGCTGCCGGGCCCTCGGTCACGTCGTCCGGGGCTGCCGATCCCGTGTCCTCGCCACCGCCTCCGCCCGCCTCCGCCCGCTTTCCGGACGTGCCGCCGACCGCGGGGTCCGGTCCGCGGCGCGACGGGACCTCCGGCAAGCCGTCGACCGGTGGGAGGGGTTTCTTCGCGCGACGGTCCGGCGTTCCGCCGCGGCCCGGGCACCGGCCCCTGGTGCCACCCCTGCCGTCCGGCCCTCCCGGCGAAGCACCCTCGGGGAGAACAGCCCGGCCACGCCCGCCGGTGCCGCCCGGGCACGAGCCCGGCCCGAACGGCGTCCCGGGCCCCCTGCCACAGCCCTCCGCCGAGCGGCCCTCCCCACCCGCCCCCGCACCCCCGCGCCCCGGCTCCGCCGCCGAGCAACCCTCGCCCACCACTTGGCCCGGCTCCGCCGCCGCGCAGCCCCAGCCCACCACTCGGCCCGAGCCCGGTGCCGTGCCGCCTCAGGCCACTACTCGGTCCGGGCCCGGTGCCGGGGATGCCTCGTTCGGTGGGGCGGACTTTGTGGTCGGGGGGCAGGGCGGGGTTTGGCGGCCGGGGGCGTTCCCGGGGCGGGGGGAAGCCGGGGTCGACCCCGACCCGGCGTTGTCGTGGAGCGCGTACGGGCCGCCAGGCGGCGAGCGGCCCGTCGTGTCGTTCGGACAGCCCGAGGGCTACGACGACCGGGCGCGGCCCCGCCCGCTGGGCGCGCGGCTGCGCCCCCGCACCGCCGCTGCCGCCGCCTGCCTGGTGCTCGGCCTCGGCCTCATCGGCGGTGCCGTGACAGGGAGTTGGCTCACCGGAGACGCCGGCGCCGCGGGCGGCACGAGCGGTTTCGCCGCGGCCGGCGACCTGTGGCACAGCGTGCCGGTGGACGACCTGTTCCCGCCCACCGTCGAGGGCAAGGGCGCAGGACCCGGCGGAGCCGACCGGACCTGGACCCGGATCGCCGTCGCCCCGGACAGCGGCTGCGCGCACGCCTTCGACCCGCTGCTGCGCGGGCTCCTCGCCCCGCTCGGCTGCGAACGGCTGCTGCGGGCCACGTACACGGACGCCACCCAGAGCCACCTCACCACCGTCGGCCTGCTGTTCACCAAGGCCGACGCCGCCGCCATGTCCGCCCTCGCCGCCCGCTTCAAGGACGAGCGCCTGGACCGCCGCACCGATCTGCTGCCCCGCCCGTACGCCGCGAAGGACACCGCCGCCGCGGGCTTCGGCGACGAGCAGCGCGCCTCATGGACCATCTCGGTGCTCACCGACGCCCCCGTCGTCGCCTACGCCGTCTCCGGCTGGGCCGACGGCCGCAGCGTCGACGCGCCCCAGCCCGCCGCGGACGCCCAGCGGTCCGGCGCCACCACCGCCCCCGCACAGGCGGGCCTCGGCCAGGAGGCCCAGGGCCTCGCCGACCGCATCGAACGACGCCTGCGGCAGACCGTCAGCCCGGCCACGGAGAAGCCCTCATGAGGCGACCGAAGGGCGGCCACCGCCCGAGCACCACCGGCACGGCACTGAGCCTCCTGCTCGCCGGTTCACTCGCCCTCCTGCCGTCCACCGTCGCGCACGCCGACGGCATACGCGCCCAGCAGTGGGCCCTGTCCGCCCTGCACGCCGAGGAGGTCTGGCGCACCACCAAGGGCAAGGGCGTCACCGTCGCCGTCCTGGACACCGGAGTCGACGCCGAGCACCCCGACCTCGCCGGCAACGTCCTGCCCACCAAGGACTTCGTCGGCTTCGGGGCCAGGGCAGGCGACGCCGCCTGGGCCAAGCACGGCACGGCCATGGCCGGCATCATCGCGGCGCACGGCCACGGACCGGGCAACGCCGACGGCGTCATGGGCATCGCGCCCGAGGCGAAGATCCTGCCCGTCCGGGTGATCCTTGAGGACGACGACTCGGCCCGGGCCAAGGCCCGCTCCACCCGCGGCAACGCGCTCGCGGAGGGCATCCGCTGGGCCGCCGACCACGGCGCCGACGTCATCAACCTCTCGCTCGGCGACGACTCCGACTCCGCGCACCCGGAGCCGACCGAGGACGAGGCCGTGCAGTACGCCCTGAAGAAGGGCGTGGTCGTCGTCGCCTCCGCCGGGAACGGCGGCGACAAGGGCGACCACATCTCCTACCCGGCCGCCTACCCGGGCGTGATCGCCGCGACCGCCGTCGACCGCTACGGCACCCGCGCCGGCTTCTCCACCCGCCGCTGGTACGCCACGGTCAGCGCGCCCGGCGTCGACGTCGTCATCGCCGACCCGGACCGCAGGTACTACGAGGGCTGGGGGACCAGCGCCGCCTCCGCCTTCGTCTCGGGCGCCGTCGCGCTCGTCAAGGCGGCCCACCCGGGCCTGACCCCGGCCCAGATCAAGCGGCTCCTGGAGGAGACCGCCCGGGACGCGCCGAGCGGCGGCCGGGACGACTCGCGCGGCTTCGGCTTCATCGACCCCGCCGCCGCGATCGCCGCGGCCGGCCGGCTCAAGCCGCAGGGGCTGCGTTCGGCGGCCTACGGCGAGAAGTACTTCGGGCCGGGCCCGGACGCCGCCGAACGGGCCGGAGACCCCGCGGACTGGGCGGGCCCCCTCGCGGGCAGCGCCGGCGGGGTACTCCTGGTCGCCGCGGTGGTCCTGTGGCGCGGCAGACGCACCACGGACTGACTGACCCCGGATCACTCCGTCGGTGCCGTGGGCGAGGTCGCCGTTGCCGGGGTGGCCGCGGGCGGTGTCGTCGTGGTCTGCCCCGTGGTGAACGCCGACAGGGCGGCCCGGGCCGCGGTCTCGACCAGGTCGATGCCGCGCGCCTTGGACGAGGTGCCCTTCGAGAGCACGGCCACCAGGTAGGCGGTGCCGTCCACCGTGACCCGCCCGATGCTGTTCACGTCCCACAGCCCGGTCGTGCTGCGCGCCAACCAGCCGTTCTTCAGGGCGCACCCGGCGCCGTCGGCCGCCGCCGAGACACCCCACCGCTGGTCGGTCTCGACGGACTCCATCAGCCCCTGGAGATAGCGGCGCGACGCCTCGCTCAGCTCCGAGTCGTCCCCGAACACCTGGTGCAGCAGGGTGAGTTGATCGGCCGCCGTGGTCTGGGTCAGCCCCCACAGCGGGCCGTCGCCGCCGGTCGTGTCCGTGAGCCCGAGGCGCTCGTTCGCCGCGTCGAGCCCGGCCGCGCCGCCGATGCCCTGCCACAGGGCCGTCGCCGAGTCGTTGTCGCTGTTCTCGATCATTTTCGTGGCGTACGACCGCTCCGCGGCGGTCAGCCGCCGTCCCGCGTCCTGCGCCTGGAGCAGCAGCGCCGCCAGGATGTCGACCTTCACGATGCTCGCCGTGTCGAAGGCCGCGTCGCCATGGACGGCGCGCTCGCCCGAGTCCAGGTCGAGCACCGCCGCCGACACCCGCGCGCCCGACGGGACGGTCACCGCCGCCATCGCCGTGCTCAGCAGCGCGCTCCGGTCCACCGTCGGCTCCGTCACCGGCCGCACCGATTCCTCCTCGCCCGCCGGGGCCGGGGAGGAGGCCGACGGCGACGCCGCCGAGGATACGTCCCCGCCGCCGGAGTGCGCCCGCGCCTTCACGTACACCGTCCCGCCGGCCATCACCCCCACGACGGCGAGCACCGCGAGCGCGGCGCGTGCCCGCGGACGGCGGCCACGGGGACGGGACCGGCGGCGCCGGCGGGTTCTGGGGGACTCCATGCCGGCGATGCTCGGGGCGCCGGCTGTGCGGGCCGTGAGCAGCGGGTAAGAAGCTCGTCAGCGAAATCTGAGAGTCCGGTGAAATCCGTGACCGTGGGGTTTCGGGCCCCGCACAGGCCCAGCAGCATCCCCCCGATAGGGTCGGGGACCGTGGCGAAGAAGAACATTCCCGACCCCGGCTTCTCCGACGACGACGGGTCCGCCGACCCCCGGCTGAGCGCGGCGCTCGCCGCCTGGGCCGAGGACCGCACCGCCGTGGGCCCGGTCCTGGAGGCGCTGAAGGGTGCCCGGCTGCTCGTCCCGGTGGTGGCCGTCCTCGGCGAGGTGGAGGAGGACGAGCGGGGGCTGCGCCGCGAGAAGACCAGCGACATGGCCGTGCCGACCCTGCGGGCCGGTTCCCGCACCGCCCTGCCCGCCTTCACCTCCACGGCGTCGCTGGCCCGCTGGGACCCGGCCGCCCGCCCCGTCGCCGTACCCCTGCACCAGGCGTTGCAGGCCGCCGCGCACGAGAAGGCCGACACGGTCGTCCTGGACATGTCCGGTCCGGTGCCCTTCGAACTGACCGGTCCCGCACTGCTCGCGCTGGCCGAGGGGCGTACGACGACCGACCCGCTGGCCGACCCCGCCGTGCGGGAGGCGGTGCGGACCGCGGTGGCCGCCGAGCCCGCCGTGCTGCGCGCGCACCTCGGTCCCGGCCGGGCCGACGGCACGCTCGCCCTCGTCCTCGATCCGGCGGCGCGGCCCGCCGAGGCCGCCCGCGCCGTCGCGGGCCGGCTCGCCGCCGACGAGACACTGCGGGCCCGCCTGGTGCAGGGCCTCGACCTGGCGCTGCTGCCGGCCGGGACCACGCCCCCGGGCGAGCCCTTGTACGCACGCGGCTGACCCGCGCCGCGACGGGGTCCCCCTGTTCGAGCGGAGCCGAGAACCCGGGGGAGCGACCGGCCGCGACGGTGCCGCGGACGACCGACGGCACGGCGCGGCACGATCAGCGCAGGCTCAGCCGTACACGGGTCCGGTGTACTTCTCGCCGGGGCCCTGGCCGGGCTCGTCCGGGACGATCGACGCCTCGCGGAACGCCAGCTGGAGCGACTTCAGGCCGTCGCGCAGCGGCGCCGCGTGGAAGGAGCTGATCTCGGTCGCGCCGGCGTCCAGCAGACCGGCGAGGGCCGTCACCAGCTTGCGGGCCTCGTCCAGGTCCTTGTACTTGTCGCCCTCCTCGGTCAGCCCGAGCTTCACGGCGGCGGCGCTCATCAGGTTGACGGCGACCGTCACGATCACCTCGACCGCGGGGACCTCGGCGATGTCGCGCGCCATCGCGTCGAAGTCGGGCTGCCCGGCGGGGCCGGTGGGGGAGGTCTCACTCATGCGGGACACGATAGGCGCCGCACCGTACAAGACCCCAGTCGGCCTCGGTTCGCCGTCCCGCCCCCGAGCTGCTAGCCTTGAGTAACGACCGGCTGGACACCACTGTGTCCGGCCCACAAGTGGAGGCTCCGATCTCCCACCTGACCGCCTTCCGGGGCGGCGGGTCTCCGGTCAGGCGGCAGCCATCGTTCCCTGCGGGCGGTGGAGTCGCCCGAAAGCGCGCCCCGCGGTCACCGTGGCGGTGCTCCGGTAGTGCGAGGAGCCCCGCCTGTGATCGTCCGGGGCATTTTTTCTGCTTCGGCGCGGTTAGGTCTCAGGAGAAAACAGACGTTACGCGGCTGTCCGCCAGACCGTCGCGTGGTGCTACCGAGGAGGATCCATCAGCGCCGAGCCCCGCATCAACGACCGGATTCGCGTTCCCGAGGTGCGACTTGTCGGTCCCAGTGGCGAGCAGGTCGGCATTGTGCCGCTCGCGAAGGCACTGGAGCTTGCGCAGGAGTACGACCTGGACCTGGTCGAGGTCGCGGCGAACGCCCGTCCGCCCGTGTGCAAGCTCATGGACTACGGGAAGTTCAAGTACGAGTCGGCCATGAAGGCCCGTGAGGCGCGCAAGAACCAGGCGCACACGGTCATCAAGGAGATGAAGCTCCGGCCGAAGATCGACCCGCACGACTACGACACCAAGAAGGGTCACGTCGTCCGGTTCCTCAAGCAGGGCGACAAGGTCAAGATCACGATCATGTTCCGTGGTCGCGAGCAGTCCCGCCCCGAGCTGGGCTACCGGCTGCTGCAGCGGCTCGCGGAGGACGTCCAGGACCTCGGCTTCGTCGAGTCCAACCCGAAGCAGGACGGCCGCAACATGATCATGGTCCTCGGTCCGCACAAGAAGAAGACCGAGGCGATGGCCGAGGCCCGTCAGGCGCAGGAGGCCCGCAAGGCGTCCGCGAAGGCCCACCCGGGCCGCTCGCAGAACGCCGCGGACCCCGACAGCGCCGTGGACGCCGAGGCCCCTGCAGAGGCTTCCGCCGAGGTGTGACCCCGGGGGACGCGTGTCCCCAGGACGTAACCGAAACAAGAGCGACGCTCCACCGTGCCCGGTTCTCGCGACCGGGCACCGGAGCGCCACCGACGAGGAGAAACGGCGCTATGCCGAAGAACAAGACGCACAGCGGTGCCAGCAAGCGCTTCAAGATCACCGGCTCCGGCAAGGTGCTCCGTGAGCGCTCCGGCAAGCGCCACCTGCTTGAGCACAAGTCGTCCCGTGTGACGCGTCGCCTCACCGGCAACGCCGAGATGGCCCCGGGCGACGCCAAGAAGATCAAGAAGCTTCTCGGCAAGTGACGCACGGGCGCTCACAGCCGAGCGCCCCGCGCCAGGACCGGGACCCAGCCGTTTCCGGGTCGTGTGAGTACCACCACGGCCCCGCTACAAGGAGTTAACAAGTGGCACGCGTCAAGCGGGCAGTCAACGCCCACAAGAAGCGCCGGGCGATCCTCGAACAGGCCTCCGGCTACCGCGGTCAGCGGTCGCGCCTGTACCGCAAGGCCAAGGAGCAGGTCACCCACTCGCTGGTCTACAACTACAACGACCGCAAGAAGCGCAAGGGCGACTTCCGTCAGCTGTGGATCCAGCGGATCAACGCCGCGGCCCGCGCCAACGGCATCACCTACAACCGCTTCATCCAGGGTCTGAAGGCCGCGAACGTCGAGGTCGACCGCAAGATCCTGGCCGAGCTTGCGGTCAACGACGCGAACGCGTTCGCCGCCCTCGTCGAGGTCGCGCAGAAGGCGCTGCCTTCGGACGTGAACGCGCCCAAGGCCGCCTGACGCTGCGCTGGCCTCAGCCGCGTACGGTGACTTAAGGACCCGCAGGCTTTATGGCTTGCGGGTCCTGTTGTTGGGCTCCTTGGCCGTCGTCCGGGTGCGGGTCGGTGGGGGCTGGGCGCGCAGTTCCCCGCGCCCCTTGGGGGACTGCGGTGCCGTCGGCTTCGAGGTGCCCGGGGGAACGCCGCTCGGTGACACACTCCTGTCGGGTGCGGGTCGGTGGGGGCTGGGCGCGCAGGTCCCCGCGCCCCTCTGCGGAACACCGCTTGTTGACACACTGCTGAAGGTGAAGAAGAGGATGCCGTCCGCTGGTCCTGAGTTGATTTCTGCCCGGTCCGGTCGTGTTTCGGCTGCCCGGCGGCTGGCGCGGCGGAACTTCCGGGGCAAGGAGCGGCTGTTCCTCGCCGAGGGGCCGCAGGCCGTGCGGGAGGCGGCCGGGCACCGGGCCGGCGCCGCCCCCACCCTCGTAGAACTGTTCGTCACCGTCGAGGCCGCCGAGCGGTACGCCGACATCGTGGGCGCGGCCCGCGCCGCGGACGCCCGGGTGCACCTCGCCGCCGACGAGGTCATCGCCGACATCTCCACCACCGTCACCCCGCAGGGAATGGTCGGTGTCTGCCGATTCCTCGACACCCCCTTCGAGGACATCCTCGCCATCCGGCCCCGGCTCGTCGCCGTCCTCGCGCATGTGCGCGACCCCGGCAACGCCGGCACCGTGCTGCGCTGCGCCGACGCGGCCGGCGCCGAGGCCGTCGTGCTCACCGACGCCTCCGTCGACGTCTACAACCCCAAGGCCGTGCGGGCCTCCGTCGGCTCCCTGTTCCACCTGCCCGTCTGCGTCGGCGTCCCCGTGGAACGGGCCGTCGCCGGGCTCAGGGCCGCCGGGGTGCGCGTCCTCGCCGCCGACGGGGCCGGCCCCGACGACCTCGACGACGAACTCGACAAGGGCACCATGGGCGGGCCCACGGCCTGGGTGTTCGGCAACGAGGCATGGGGGCTGCCCGAGGAGACCCGGGCGCTCGCCGACGCCGTCGTGCGCGTCCCCATCCACGGAAGGGCCGAGAGCCTGAACCTCGCGACCGCGGCGGCCGTATGTCTGTATGCGTCGGCCCGTGCACAGCGCGCCTGCGGAGGGTGCCGCTCCGTCACCGAGAGCTAGTAGGGTGGCCCTGCCTGGGGCTTTCCCCCAAGCTCACGGCTTCGCTGGAGCAGCGAGGTGCCCCACGTCGACTGAGAGGTGGAGTGCGGGGATGAGCGTCGGCACGAGCAGTGCGCCGGGAGGGCGGGATGTGCGGCGGCCGCCCGCGCCCCGGCACGGTTCTCTCGCCGAACGCGGCATCGACCCCGACGAACTGCCCGACGGCCTCGTGATCGCCGACGAACACGGCATCGTCGTCTGCTTCAACGCGGCGGCGGCCCGGATCACCGCCGTACGCCCCGAGGACGCCCTCGGCCGCCGACTGGAGAAGGCCCTGCCGTTAGAAGACCTGGAGGGGCGCCGCTGGTGGCAGCTCACCGACCCCTACGGCGGCCTCTCCATCCGGGTGCGCCAGCCCGAACGCAATCTGCTGCTGCCCGGCGGCCGGGAGGTCCTGGTCTCCGCGCGGTACGTGCGCGGCGAGCCCACCGGCCCCGTCCGCCGAGTCGTCGTCTCGCTGCGCGACACCGAGGCGAGGCGGCGCACGGAACGCAGCCACGCCGAGCTGATCGCCACCGTCGCCCACGAGCTGCGCTCCCCGCTCACCTCCGTGAAGGGCTTCACCGCCACCCTGCTCGCCAAGTGGGAGCGGTTCACCGACGACCAGAAGCGGCTGATGCTGGAGACCGTCGACGCGGACGCCAACCGCGTCACCCGGCTGATCGCCGAACTGCTCGACATCTCCCGCATCGACTCCGGACGGCTGGAGGTGCGCCGCCAGCCCGTCGACATGGGGGCGGCCGTGGGACGCCACATCCAGGCGTACGTCGCCGCGGGACAGCCCGCCGACCGGTTCCTGCTGCGCATCGAGCAGCCGCTGCCCGACCTGTGGGCCGACCCCGACAAGGTCGACCAGGTGCTCAGCAACCTCATCGAAAATGCCGTGCGGCACGGCGAGGGAACCGTCACCATTGACGTCACGCCCGCCGCGTCCCCCCGCGAAGGAGAGGACGCCGGCACGTCGGTCACGGTGAGCGACGAGGGCAGCGGCATCCCGGAGGAGTCCATGAACCGCGTCTTCACCCGCTTCTGGCGGGGCAGCAAGCGCGGCGGCACCGGCCTCGGACTCTATATCGTCAAGGGCATCGTCGAGGCCCACGGCGGCACCATCACGGTCGGCCGGGCCCCCGGCGGCGGCGCCGAGTTCCGATTTACCCTGCCCGTGGGCACCCCGGCACACCTGCTCTGAGCACGCGCCGAGGACCCACGGGCGCATTCTCTTTCCCCGACCCCGTTAGACTCGGCCTTTGGCACCTTTGTGTCCCAAGGAGCGGGACAGCAGTCCCGAGTAACGGTGACGGTTCGTCCACGGGCCGGTGACGGGGACCATCAGCCAGCCAATCGGAAGCACGGGAAGAGATGTCGGCACCCAATAAGTCGTACGACCCTGTCGAGGTCGAGGCGTTGAAACCGGAAGAGATCGAGCGCATGCGGGACGAGGCGCTCGCCGCCTTCGCCGCCGCGGACTCCCTCGACGCGCTCCACGAGGCCAAGGTCGCCCACACCGGCCCCGCCTCCCCGCTGGCCCTCGCCAACCGCGAGATCGGCGCCCTGCCCCCGCACGCCAAGGCCGAGGCCGGCAAGCGCGTCGGCCAGGCCCGCGGCGCCGTGAACAAGGCGCTCGCCGCCCGCCAGGGCGAACTGGAGGCAGAACGCGACGCCCGCGTCCTGGTCGAGGAGTCGGTCGACGTCACGCTGCCGTACGACCGCGTACCGGCCGGCGCCCGGCACCCGCTGACCACCATGATGGAACGCGTCTCCGACGTCTTCGTGTCCATGGGCTACGAGATCGCCGAGGGCCCCGAGGTCGAGGCCGAGTGGTTCAACTTCGACGCGCTGAACTTCACCCCGGACCACCCGGCCCGGCAGATGCAGGACACGTTCTTCGTCCAGGGCCCGGACGGCGACCACGGCGAGTCCGGTGTGATCCTGCGCACCCACACCTCGCCGGTCCAGGTCCGCGCCCTGCTCGACCGTGAGCTGCCCGTCTACATCGTCTGTCCCGGCCGGGTCTACCGCACCGACGAGCTGGACGCCACGCACACCCCGGTCTTCCACCAGATCGAGCTGCTGGCCGTGGACGAGGGCCTGACCATGGCCGACCTCAAGGGCACGCTGGACCACATGGTCCGCTCCCTGTTCGGCGCGGACATGAAGACCCGGCTGCGGCCGAACTACTTCCCGTTCACCGAGCCGTCCGCCGAGATGGACATGCTCTGCTACGTCTGCAAGGGCGAGTCCGTCGGCAACCCCGACCGGCCCTGCCGCACCTGTTCCAGCGAGGGCTGGATCGAGCTGGGCGGCTGCGGCATGGTCAACCCGCGGGTGCTCACCGCCTGCGGCGTCGACCCCGAGAAGTACAGCGGATTCGCCTTCGGGTTCGGCATCGAGCGAATGCTGATGTTCCGCCACAACGTCGAAGACATGCGAGACATGGTCGAGGGTGACGTCCGGTTCACCCGGCCGTTCGGGATGGAGATCTGATGCGGGTCCCGCTTTCTTGGCTGCGGGAGTACGTCGACCTGCCGGCGACGGAGACCGGGCGCGACGTCCAGGAGAAGCTGATCTCGGTCGGCCTTGAGGTGGAGACCGTCGAGCAGTTGGGCGCCGACCTCAAGGGGCCGCTCGTCGTCGGCCAGGTGCTGACCATCGAGGAACTGGAGGGCTTCAAGAAGCCGATCCGGTTCTGCACGGTCGACGTCGGCCAGGCCAACGGCACCGGCGAGCCCCAGGAGATCGTCTGCGGCGCCCGCAACTTCGCGGTCGGCGACAAGGTCGTCGTGGTCCTTCCCGGTGCCGTGCTGCCCGGCGGTTTCGCGATCGCCGCCCGCAAGACCTACGGCAAGGTCTCGCACGGCATGATCTGCTCCAGCGACGAGCTGGGCATGGGCGACTGGGGGTCCCCCCGGACGGAGTCTGGGGGAGGTTCCAAGGGCATCATCGTGCTGCCCCCGGAGCATGAGGTCGGCACCGACGCCATCGAACTGCTCCAGCTGGTCGACGAGGTCCTTGACATCGCGGTGACACCCGACCGCGGCTACTGCCTGTCCCTGCGGGGCGTCGCCCGCGAGACGGCGATCGCCTACGGCCTGCCGCTGCGCGACCCGGCGCTGCTGGACGTGCCCGCCCCGAACGCCTTCGGCTACCCGGTCAAGGTCGCCGACCCGTTCGGCTGCGACCGCTTCACGGCCCGCACCGTGACCGGCCTCGACCCGGAGGCCCGCTCCCCGATCTGGCTCAAGCGGCGCCTCCAGAAGGCCGGCATGCGCCCGATCTCGCTGGCCGTCGACGTCACCAACTACGTGATGCTGGAGCTGGGCCAGCCGCTGCACGCCTACGACCGTTCGCGTGTCCAGGGCACCATCGGGGTGCGCCGGGCCGCGGCGGGCGAGCAGCTGACCACCCTCGACGGCATCACCCGCACCCTCGACGCGCAGGACCTGGTCATCACCGACGACCGCGGTCCGATCGGCCTCGCCGGCGTCATGGGCGGCGCCCACACCGAGATCGACGACACCGACGGCACCACCACCGAAGTCGTCGTCGAGGCCGCGCACTTCGACGCCGTCTCCATCGCGCGCACGGCCCGCCGGCACAAGCTGTCCTCCGAGGCGTCCCGCCGCTTCGAGCGGGGCGTCGACCCGCAGGCCGCGTCCGCCGCGGCCCAGCGCACCGTCGACCTGCTGGTGCTGCTCGCGGGCGGCACCGCGGACGCCGGTGTCACCGAGGTCATCGCGCCGTCCGCGCCGCGCACCCTCACCATCCCGGCCGATCACCCGGACCGGGTCGCGGGCGTCGACTACGGCCGGGAGACGGTCGTCCGCCGGCTCCAGGAGATCGGCTGCGACGTGTACGGGCAGGACGAGCTGATCGTCACCGTGCCGTCCTGGCGGCCCGACCTCACCGACCCGAACGACCTGGCGGAAGAGGTCATCCGCCTGGAGGGCTACGAGAACCTGCCCTCCACCCTGCCCAAGCCCCCGGCGGGCCTCGGCCTGACCGAGCGGCAGCGGCTGCACCGGCGGATCGGCCGCGCGCTGGCCGGCGCCGGCTATGTCGAGGCGCTGAACTACCCGTTCATCGGCGAGCAGATCCTCGACCAGCTCAACCTCGCGGCCGACGACCCCAACCGCCGCGTGGTCACGCTGGTCAACCCGCTCTCCGACGAGGAGCCCGCCCTGCGCACGACGCTGCTGCCGGGCCTGCTCGGCGCGCTGCGCCGCAACGACGGCCGTGGCTCGCACGACCTGGCGCTCTTCGAGACCGGGCTGGTCTTCCACCCCCGGGCCCACGGCGTGGCCGGCACCGGGGAGGCCTCACCGCGCGAGGAACGCACGACCGCCGTCCGGCTGCCCGTCGACCGGCGCCCCACGGACGAGGAGATCGCCTCGCTCACCGAGGCGCTGCCCGAGCAGCCGCGGCACGCCGCCGTCGTCCTCGCCGGCGCCCGCGAGCAGACCGGCTGGTGGGGCAAGGGCCGCCCGGCCGACTGGGCGGACGCCGTCGAGGCCGCGCGGCTGCTCGCCCGCGAGACCGGGACCGAACTGATCGTCCGCAAGGGGCAGTACGGGCCCTGGCACCCGGGCCGCTGCGCCGAACTGGCGGTCGTCGTGGACGGCGCCGAGCGGGTCATCGGGTACGCCGGTGAGCTGCACCCCGGTGTCCTCAAGACGCTCGGACTGCCCGCGCGCAGCTGCGCGATGGAGCTGGACCTGGACGCCCTGGAGCGGGCGGGCGCCGGACTCGTGACGAGCCCGCGCATCTCCACCTTCCCGGTGGCCACCCAGGACGTGGCGCTGGTCGTCGACGAGGGCGTGCCGAGCGCCGACGTCGAGGCCGCGCTGCGCCAGGGAGCGGGTGAACTCCTTGAGTCCATCCGGCTGTTCGACGTCTATGAGAACGCCGAACAGCTCGGGGCGGGCCGGAAGTCGCTGGCGTTCGCGCTGCGGTTCCGCGCGGCGGACCGGACGCTGACGGTGGACGAGGCGTCGGCCGCACGGGACGCGGCGGTTGCCCTCGCGGGCGAGCACACGGGCGCCGTGCTGCGGGCTTAGCCGGGGGCCGTGACGCGCCGTTTTCGTCTGCGGGTGCGTCGTGGTTGCTCGCGCAGTTCCCCGCGCCCCTCTTGGCGTGCTGCCGTTGTTTGTCTGCGGCTTGCGTTGGGTTGCTCGCGCCGTTCCCCGCGCCCCTTTGGGGCGCGGGGCTCACTCGTTTGGGTGGCAGGTGGGGGTGAACTGGGCCTTTTGGGGCGTGTCGTCGACAGAATCGGACCGGCCTTTCGGGGTCGGTCCGTCTGCTCTGGCAGGGCTTCCATGGGGGCATCGGCATGATCCGTCTCAAGGCGCGAGCACCCACGCGGCGCGGTGTGCGTCGCGCCCGCGCCCTGGCACTGCCCACCGTCTGGGGTGGCGCGGCCATCCTGTACAAGCTGGCCTGCCCGCTCGCCCAGCGGACCGGCCTCGGCGCGCGGATCGTCACCTGCGCCGTGTTCTTCGCCGTCGGCACCGGACTCATGATCCACGCCCGTCGGGCCCTGCTGCGTGAGCTGCGGCAGGCCCGCCGGGTCGCAGGCGCCGCGCAGAGCGTGCTGCTGCGCCCTCCGCCCGCCCGCCTCGACGGCCTTCTCCTCGCCGCCGGTCAGCTCTCCGCCGAGCGTGGCGCGGCCATCGGCGGCGACCTGTACGAGGCGATCGCCACCGAACACGGTGTCCGGGTGGTGATGGGGGACGTACGCGGCCACGGTCTGGGCGCCCTGGCCACCGTCGCGGCCGTCCTCGGCAGCTTCCGCGAGGCCGTGCACGACGAGCCGGAACTCGGCAGTGTGCTGCGCCGGCTGGACCGGGCCCTGGACCGGCACCTGCGCGAGCGGGCCCGCGCCGAGCACCCCTCGGCCGCCCGGGATCTTGACACCCCGGTCGCCGAGGAGTTCGTCACGGTGCTCCTGCTGGAGATCCGCCGCGACGGCGAACTACGCGCGCTCAGCTGCGGCCATCCATGGCCGTACCGGCTCGGCGACCACGGTGTGACACCGCTCACCCGCGCCGAACCCCTGCCGCCGCTCGGCCCGTTCCCGCTGCCGCGCGAGGTGGACCCCGCCTTCCGCGGTCGGCTGCTCCCCGGTGAATCCCTGGTCCTGTACACGGACGGAGCGGAGGACGCGCGGGACGCGCGAGGCCGCTTCTTCCCGCTGCGGAACATCCTCACGGAGGCGGCCCGCGACAACCCGGTCTCCCCGCAGACGGTCCTGCGCACGGTCCTCACGTCCCTCCTGCGGCACACCGCGGGCACCCCGGCGGACGACATCGCCGTACTGGTCCTCCGGAACGAGCCGGGAAGGACGAAGTGCGGCGCGTCCCCCAGGGGCGCGGGGAACCGCGCTGCCGACCCGCCACAACCCACCGCGGACAACGCGCCCTTGGCGGCACCGCCCTAGGCCGCACGGTCAGGCCCGCGGCCAGGCCACCGCACTGTACGAGGGGGAGCCGGCGGCCCGGCCGGCCTCTTGCGAGGCATTTCAGTGAACCGGGTGAACACGCTCCGCGACAGTGCGCGTACCGCCCGGATTCGCGCACTCCGTTCACACCCCGTGTGAACCCGTACGCACTACGCTGACCACACCAGGCCACCCGGGGGGCATTCATGCAGCCCAACACTCTGCTCGACGCGATCCTGGACGAGGCCGGCATCTCGCACGCCGGCCTTGCCGCCCATGTCAACCAGGCGGGCCGGGCGCGGGGCCTCGCGCTCCGTTACGAACACACCGCCGTCGCACGGTGGTTGAAGGGCCAGCGGCCCCGCGGCCAGGTGCCCGACCTGATCTGCGAGGTGCTGGCCGCCCGGCTGCACCGGCCCGTCACGCTCGACGACATCGGCCTCGGCGTCCCCGGTGAACCCGCAGGCCCGCACGGCACCTCGCTGTCCGGTTTCGTGGAGCGGGCCACGGCGCTGTGGCGCTCCGACGAACAGCAGCGTCCGCACGTGCTCGGCGCGCCCGCCGTCACCGGCACGCCCGCGGTGATGCCCGTGTGGGAGTGGGAGAACCCGCCCGAGGACGTGGACGTCTCGCGCGGCGGCAGACACCGGGTCACCGCGGGGGACATCGAGATGCTGCGCGCCGCCCGCGCGCACTACGAGCAGATGTACCGCAAGGCCGGCGGCATCGCGACCCGCAGCCGCGTCGTCGGCTTCCTGAACGCCGAGGCGGCGCCGCTGCTGCGCGGCGGCTACACCGACGCGACCGGCCGCCAAGTACACCGGGCCACCGGCGGGTTGGTGGCGATCGCGGGCATCTGCGCCTACGACTCCGACGCGCACGGACTCGCCCAGCGCTACTTCCACCAGGCGCTCAGACTGGCGAAGGCCAGCGGGGACCGGGGACTTGGGGCGTATGTCATCGCGCTCCTGGTCAACCAGGCGCTGTTCGTGCGGGAGTACCGGCAGGCCGTCGCCTTCGCCGAGGCCGCGCTGCGCGCCGCGGGCAAGCACATCACCCCCGCGCTGGCCTCGGACCTGTACGCGATGCAGGCCAAGGCGTACGCACATCTGGGCGATGCCACCAGCGCCCTGTCCTGCATCCGGCGGGCCGAGACGGCCGCCGAACGCATCCGCCGCGGATACGAACCCGACGAGACCGGCTATGTCCAGCCGGGCCTCGTCAACGTGCAGGTGGCCGAGGCACTGCTCAGTCTGGGGGAACTGGCGGCGGCCCGGGAGCATGCCGCTGCCGCCGTGGGCAACCCGGCCCACGACCGGGGCCGGGTGCACCGGCTGGCCATGCTCAGCACCATCGAACTGCGGCAGGGCAATGCGGACACCGCGGTGGCCACGGCGGTGCAGATGGCCGAGCAGGCACGGGGAATGGAGTCCCAGCGGCTGCGCGACCGACTGCGCGCGGTGCGCGAGCACTTGGCCCGCAGCGGCTGCGCCGGAACCGCCGAGGCCGCCGAACTCATCGACGGGGCGCTGCGCGTTCCGCTGTAGGCCAGTCCCAGCCACTGCTGCGATATTGCCACTTACTCGGCGGAAGGTGGCAGAACCGTGCAGTGGACGAAACAGAACGAACAAACTGTGTATGCAAACCGCTGGTTCAGCGTCAATCTGGCAGATGTCGAACTGCCCGACGGCCGGCACCTGGACCACTTCCTGATCCGGCTGCGGCCCGTGGCCGTGGCCACGGTGGTGAACGAGGCCAACGAGGTCCTCCTGCTGTGGCGCCACCGGTTCATCACGGACAGCTGGGGGTGGGAACTCGCGGCGGGAGTCGTGGAGGACGGCGAGGACATCGCCCGCGCGGCCGCCAGGGAACTGGAGGAGGAGACCGGCTGGCGGCCGGGGCCCCTGCACCATCTCATGAGCGTGGAGCCGTCCAACGGCCTCACCGATGCCCGGCACCACGTCTACTGGGCCGACGAGGGCGAGTACGTCGGACACCCCGTGGACGACTTCGAGTCGGACCGCCGGGAATGGGTCCCCCTCAAGCTCGTCCCCGACATGGTCGCCCGCGGAGAGGTCCCGGCCGCCAACATGGCGGCGGCGTTACTCCTCCTGCACCACCTCAGGCTCGCCTGACTAGCGGGCCAGCACCTGCCAGACGGTCACTACGAGGGCTCCGAGGGAGGTGAGCGCGGCTACCGAGGACAGCGGCCAGCGCGCGTGCTCCAACGAGGACATACGGGTGTTCAGCTCGTCCAGCTCCTTGGCGGTCTCCTCGGTGCGATGACTGAGCAGCGCCAGACCTCCCTCGACACGGGCGTAAGCCACGTCGAGGCGGCGCCGTAACTCTGCGAGTTCTCCATGGACCACGGGATGCTTCGGATCGGCGGTCACGGGTCCACTCCTTTCCGTAGTCGAACGGGGGTGTTCCGCATCCCTTGCATGCGCATGAGGAGTCAACTCGCCTGGTGGGCGCGAGGGGAGCGTGTGCGAAGTGCATATGCGGGTCCGGCGCGCACACGGCGTGTGAAACACACGGGCCCGGCCCCGAACCCGGCGCCGGGCCCGTACGCCGTCGCTATGGGTAACCGGCAGCCTACGGTGCCGCCGTCCGCGTTCTTGTCCGCGGTGAGGGTCGGCCCGGTGCCGGCGACCGCACGGCGCCGGCTCCGCCCGTTCGCACCAGCGGACCAACCGGCGGCAGGGACGCGCCTGCTCCCGAAGCGATGCAAGGAGAAACTTGCCCTCCCCGGACGAAGCGGAGGGGACGTCGCCTTCAGGCCTTGTACCGGTAGCATGCCGGGGCGCTTGCGAGGGAACGCGTCGCGGATACGGGGAATACGCATGGGTGTGCCGATCGGATCCGGGCCATGGCCCGCGCGGAGCCTGCTGGGAAGGGTGTCGGACCCGGCCCGGCGTGAGCTGCTCGGCTCGGGGACCCAGGTGCGGTTCGAGGCGGATGCGGTGCTGCTCAGGGAGGGAATGCCCGATCAGCACGTACTTCTGCTGCTGTCCGGTTTCGCCAAGGTCACGGCGACCGTGGAGAACGGTGAGAGTTCGCTTCTCGCGGTCAGGGCCGCCGGGGACACGGTGGGCGAGATGGCCATGATGACCGGGGCCCCACGCTCCGCGACGGTGGTCGCCTGCGGTCCACTGACCGCCCGGGTGCTGCCGAGCGGTGTACTGCGGGAACTGCTGCTGCGCCGCCCCGAGACAGCCATGGCCCTGACCGCCCTCGTCGCCGACCGGCTGCGGTGGGCGAACCAGCGGCGCCTCGACTTCCGTGGATATCAGGCCAAGGAGCGGCTGGCCCGGCTGCTGGTGGAACTGGCTGCGTCCTACGGATCGCCCGGCGCCGAGGGCGTGGTGGTGGGCTGCCGGCTGACTCAGCCGGAGCTGGCCACCCTGGTCGGCGCCGCCGAGACGACCGTCCACAAGGTGCTGCGTGAACTGCGCGGGGAGGGCCTGCTGGAGACCGGCTACCGCTCCACCACCATCCGGGACCTGCCCCGCCTGCGGCAACTCGCCGATCTGGAACCCGAGGTGCCGTAGTCCGGCCGGTGTCAGGCCGTCGTCGACTGCAGAACCACGCCAAGACCCGCGGCCGCGCCCATGACGGCCGTGCATATCAACGCTCTTGTCAGCCAGCGGTACTTGCGTACGGCGACGCGCGCGAGGAACCGTACGGTGCGGGACAGTTCCTGCCGGTCGGCGGCCTCGTCCGGGCGGGTGCCGTCGCAGGGCAGGATGTCGGGCCCCGCCGCCAACTGGACGAAGCTGTACCGGTTGACGTTCGGGTCCCGCAGCAGCCGGGGGCTCAGCGCGGCCGCCAGACTCACGACACCGCCGATCAGGCCGCAGACGAACAAGGCCAGCAGCAACCCGGCGACCACCCCGGCCGCGCCACCCCGTTCCCAGGCGAGCGCGGCCTGATGACTCCACACGCCCGCTGTGCCGACCAGCGCCGCCTGTGCCGCCGCCAGAATGCCGGCCTTTGCGTCCGCGTGCTGGTGGGTCGTGTGCAGCGTGCTGAACATGTACCGCGCGGGGCGGTTGGCGGCTTCCCCTCCGTCGGGCGCCATGGAGACCTCCTGCGAGACTGCGGCGGCGTGTTCCGTCCGCTGAGTCAAGTCAAGGGCGATCGCTGTGTCCGAACCAGTCCTTAATGCGGGTTCCCGAAGGATCCCCGCATTCCGTACTTCCACGGGGTTCTCAGCCGATCACGGGTGTATGACTGCTGTGTCGGCGCCGTACGAGGGGGCGGGCGCCGATCTGCTGTGAATGAACTCCACTGATTCGCAGGGGATTTGGGTAACGGTGCGGCTTCCCACCACGAAGTGCGTGTAGCGAGAGGTGTCATGACAGCGAACCGTGGCGAAGGACGGGGCCGCTCGGGAACGTTCGGGCGCAGGCTCCTACTGGCGGTCGACGCGAAGGGCTATGGCGCCGCCGACGCGGTGACACAGCGTCAATTCCAGGAGGCCATCAGCCGGCTGGTCGACGCGGCGGCGGACGAGGCGGAGCTGCACCGCGCGGACTGGCGCACGCAGGAGGGCGGTGACTCCGTGTTCGCCGTCCTGCCCGAGAGCGCCTGTGAGCCCGCCCTGATCGACCGCTTCATGCCCGCCCTGCACCGAGGACTGCGCGCCTTCAACCAGAACCGGATACCGCAGGCCAGACTCCGGCTCAGAGCCGCCGTCCACTTCGGCCCGGCCTCGCCCGGCGCCAACGGCTTCGTCGGCCGGGCCCCGGTCGAGATCGGGCGGATCCTCGACAGCAGGACCCTGCGCGCCGCTCTGGCGGAGGCACCGGACACCTGTCTGGCCGTCGCCGTGTCGGCCGGCGTCTTCGACGATGTCGTACGCGGCATGCACACGAGCATGTCGCCGGAAGAGTTCCGTCACGCACACGTCGAGGAGAAGGAGTACCGCGGGGAGGCATGGATCTGGGTCCCGGACGCCGGTGCACGGCAGCCCCAGGATCCTGTCGTTCCCCCGGGCGGACGCGACCAGGCCGTGGTGCGCAGCAGGGTGGAGGCGGACGCGGTCGCGGGCGAGGTGACCGGGGTGCGCATGGAGGACGCTCTGATCCGCGTCGAGAGCGACACGAAGGTCGGCCGTGTGGAGCGCGGCGCGACCGTGGTCGGGGTGGACATCCGCGGCGCCGGGGGCACGAGGTGACCGCCCGCGGGGCCCGGCCGAGCCACTTTGAGGATGTGGTCCGGTCCCGTACGGAAGGGGACTTCGTCGAGCGCACGTGGCTGTACGACGAGATCGAGCGGGCTCTGGACTCGGATCGCGGCCAGTACGTCCTGGTGACGGGCGAACCGGGTGCGGGCAAGACCAGCCTGCTCGCCGGAATGGCGCGGGCCCGTCCCGACCGGCAACGCTACTTTTTCCGACGGGACAGCCGGACCGCGCTCACCGGCGGGGACGTCCAGTCCTTCCTCCTGGCCATCGGGCACCAGCTCGCCCGGGCGCGCCCCGAGCTCTTCGAGCTGGAGCACCTCTCCGTCGTGATCAAGCAGCACATCGACTCCGTCGAGGTCGAGGGCCGCGTGGTCGGGATCAGGATCGAGGACCTGAGCGTGTCGCCGTTCCAGCGCACCGCCGCCCTGGAACTGGAACAGCGCATCGGTGACGTGGCGGGCACGGTCAGCGGCGTCGAGATCGGCACGGCCCGGCTGGAGCCCCGCCTGCTGGACCCCGACAACCTCGCGCACCTGGCGTTGATCGGGCCGGCCCGGGTGCTGGCGGCGCAGGATCCCGAGGCCCGCATCGTCATCCTGCTCGACGCGCTGGACGAGATCGCCGACGACGACACGGTGGAGCCGCGCAAGGGGCTGCTGCACTGGCTGGCCCGTTCCCCCGAACTGCCCGAGAACGTCAGATTGGTCATGACCTCCCGACCGCACTCGGGGCTTCGGCTGTTCCGGTCGGCCCGGGAGGAACAGCTCACCGAGGTGGTCATCGACGCCGATTCACCCGAGGTCGTGGCAGACCTGCGCAGCTATGCGGACCGCGTCCTGGAGACGGACGCCGTCCTCGCCATGGAGCGCGCCAAGGGCCAACTCTCCGGCAGCACAAAGCAGTACGCGGTCAAGAGGGCCGCGGGCAACTTCCTGTATCTGGCGACCTACGCACGAGCGCTGACCGACGCCATCGCGCAGCAGGACGACGAACTGGTCGACCGGCTGCTCGCCTTCAGTGGCGTACCGGGCAGTCTGAACGGCCTGTACGGGTTCTTCGTGGAGCTGGCCCGCGAGGCCCTCACGCCGTGGGCCGGGGAGCCGGTCGGCTGGGAGCGGGTGGGGCGGCCGATCGTCGGGGTGCTGACCGTGGCCAGGGAGCCGCTGGCGGAGGACCGGCTGATCGCGCTGTCGGGCGCCCCCGCATCGCAGGAGGCGGCGCAGCGGGTGCTTGAGAGCCTGCGCTGGCTGCTGGACCGCCAAGGCGGCCGGATCGCCTTCTTCCACCCCTCGATCAGTGAGTTCCTCGCCGGCCGGGAAGCCCGGGACAGACATCCGGAATGCTGGGTCGACGAGGCCGAGTGGCACGAGCGGATCGCCGGGAACTACCGCGGTTCCGCGTCGAGTTGGGCGGACGTGGACTGGACGCGGGTGGATCGCTACGGTCTGGCGCACCTCGCCGCCCACGTCCTCAAGGCCGGGCCGCGCAGCTTAGCCGAGGCCGTCGATCTCGTGTGCCCCGGCATGCGCCGAGCCGTCCGCGCCGAATTCGGGGCCGAGAGCAGGTTCCTCGAACTCGTCGACGGCATCGCCCGGCACGTCGCGGACAGCGCACCCGTCAGTGTCGGGCTGCCCGCGCTGACATATCTCGGCGTGGTCCGGCACCGGGTCGCCCACTCCGGCACCACGCCGGTGCCGCGTGCGCTCGGCCTGATGGCCCGGTTGGGCCGCCTCAGGGAAGCACTGGAGCACGCGGCCGGGATGAGGCCCTCCATGGGGCAGTTCACGGCCGTCGCGGAGATCCTTCGGTACGCACGTCCCGGACCCGGCGAGCCTTCGGCCGACGAACTGCGGGATCTTCTGGTCGAGTCCGCGCTGACGGTCCGCGGTGACGGCAGTCGCCGTGACGATGCCGTCCAGGCACGCCGGGCCGCCGAGGTGGCCGCACGGCTGCTGGCACCCCACGATGCCGAGCGCGCGGTGCGGCTGTGGCGGCACGGCCAGGAGAAGCTGGAGGCGAAGTCCCGCCCCGACAACAGCCTGGACGCCGTGTATCGCGCCGCCGCCGGCGGCGAACAGGCCGTCGACAAGGCCCGCGCCCTCATCGACCGGATCGGCGGTGCGCGCTGGGCCGACTACCTGGACCTGGCCGAGCGCGCCGACGACCCCGACGCCTTGGCGCTGCTGTACGAGGCCGAGCGGTGTCTGGTCAGCGCCGGGCCGGGCCCGCATGTCCTGGGCCTGGCGAGACTGGCCGCCGCATGGGCGAGGCATGATCCCGGCACCGGCCGACGGCTCCTGGGCCGGGTGCGCGCACAGGTCTTCTCCGCCGGCGAGGACACGGAACTCCCCGGCCAACTGGTCGCAGCCGCCCGCGTGTTGGCGGACACGGACCACACCACGGCTCGCCTGGTCCTGTCCCGCCTGGACACCGTCGTGAGCAACGGCGCGACCGAAGACGCCGTCCTCGACGGTGCGGGCCTGTGGACGCGGTGGGGGTCGCCCGAGCGCGCGCGGCCGCTGGTCGACCGCTACCTCGCGCAGACGCGCAGCAAGTGGGCGCGGCTCGACGCCATGAAGGCCCTCGGGCAGTCGGACCGCGCGGAGGAACTACGGCTCATCGAGGAGGTCCACGCAGCCGTCACCGGCCGGCCCGACCCGCGGGGCGACGCGCTGCGCAGCGTGCGTTTCGACGGCGCCCTGCTCGGTGTCGTACACCGGATGGCGGAGTACGACCTGGACCGGGCGGCGCGGATGGCCCAAGGCATCCTGCGGACCGTCCCGTTCGACCACTGGCCGTGGCTGGAGCAGGCGGCGCCGCCGGACCACGAGATCTTCGGACTCGACCGGTACTCGGTGCTCGCCGGCATCGGACATCTGCACGTCGCCCGGGGCGAGCACGCCCGGGCGGCGGCGCTTCTGGAGGAGATGCGGAGGGATGCGGAACGTCCCGCGCCGCTGCGCGGCAGTGCCGGTCCCGGTGCCGGCTTCTCCAGTGCGACGTCCGGAGCACGCGAGCCGTCGTCCGGCGACAATCTCTGGAACCAGCTGAACATTGTCGCGGCCCAGGACATGTTCAATCTGAGCGAGGAGTGGGCCGCGTACGTCCGTGAACACTTCTTCCGCAGGCCCGCCGACGTCGTGGGCGCCGGCGGACAACGCGCGCCCCGCCCCCAGGCCCCGCGGGTGGGCCGCGTCGCGGGACCCCCGGGAGACCCGGGCCCGCGACCGGCGGCCCCCCCCCGGCGCGCGCACGCGG
>NZ_JBIWKB010000050.1:0-17258 GCF_044765425.1 Streptomyces sp. NPDC102462
GGCGGAGCACCGTTGGCGATCGTCCGCCGGTACATCGAGCAGCAAAAACGTCCGCTCTAAGATGCACGTCAGAGCAGTCTTGAGATGCATTCATCTCCGGCGTGAACGCCGGGGCTTTCTGCAAGAGTCCCGGTAAGGGGCCTTAGACGCCCCGTAAGGTGCTTACGGGGGCCCAAGGCCCCTGGTGGGACGGCCGGTTCAGCTGGTCGAGGGCAGTCCGAGGAGCGCGTCGGAGTACTTGAGGACGGCCAGCAGCAGGCCGAGGACGCCGAGCGAGACGCCGGCCCAGGCGACCGACTTGATCCAGGCGGCCTGCGGTGTGCCGGGGGTGCCGAACGCGGGCCGGGCCAGCACGACGACGCCGGTGATCAGGGCCGCCAGCGCGAACGCCCCGGCCCACAGGGCGGTGGTCTGCCAGGCGTCGCCGTAGACCGCCTGCACCTGGGTGGCGACGCTCGCGTTCGACGCGGTCTGCAGCTGGCCGATCAGGGTCTGGCGCGCGCCGGCCACGGTGCCGATCCAGCCGCCGGTCAGCGAGACGAGGCCCAGCACGGCGGAGACGACGGCCCCGGCGCCCAGGCCGACCCCGGACGGACCGTCCGCCGTCGCTTCCTCGGCCTCGGCCGTCTCCTCGGCGGTGTCCTCGGCCGTGTCCCCGACGGCCTCGCCGGTCCGGTCGCCGTCCCGGTCGCCGGTCCCGTCGGCAGCCTGGCCGGCGGCCCCGGACTGCGTGGCCTCGTCGGTCCGGGCGGCGGCCTCGGTCCCGGTGTCCGCGGCGGCGTCGGCCCTGCCGGTGTCCGCCGTCTGCTCGGTCTTGGTGCCGGTGTCGTCGCCGGCTTCGTCCACTGTCTTCGTTCCCATGCCCCGCACCGTACGGACGCTGTCTGAGAGGTCCCTTAATGATCGTTGTGAGCCGTGCGCGCGTCCGGATCGGCATCGGGGCCGCGGTCCGGCGCCGTCGTCACACGGGGCTGTCGCCCGCATCCTGCTGTTGTTCCTTCTCCAGTTCCGCCACGACGGCGTCGAGCCTTGCCTGGACGGCGCGGCATTCGGGCGGTTCGATGCTGATCCTGGGCAGGCGCCGGTCGAGCCAGCCCGGCAGCCACCAGTTGGCGCCGCCGAGCAGGTGCATCAGGGCGGGCACCAGCAGGGTGCGCAGCACGAAGGCGTCGAGGGCGACGGCGGCCGCCAGCGCGATGCCGAACATGGCGATCACCCGGTCGCCGCCGAGCACGAAGGCGAGGAACACGGAGATCATGATGACGGCCGCGGAGTTGATCACCCGGCTGGTCTCGGCGAGGCCGACCCGGACGGCACGCCGGTTGTCGCCCGTCTCCAGCCACTCCTCGTACATCCGGCTGACCAGGAAGACCTGGTAGTCCATGGAGAGCCCGAAGAGCACCGACACCATGATCACGGGCAGGAAGGGCTCGATCGGTCCGGCCCGGCCGAGCCCCAGAAGCTCGCTGCCCCAGCCCCACTGGAAGATCGCGACGACGATGCCGAAGGCGCCCGCGACGGCGGCGAGGTTCATCGCGGCGGCCTTCAGCGGGATCCCGATCGACCGGAAGGCGAGCAGGAGCAGCACACAGCCGAACCCGATGACCACGCCGACGAACAGCGGCACCTTGCCGACGATCACGCCGGCGAAGTCGTCGTAGCTCGCGGTCACGCCGCCGACGTGCACGTCCAGCGAGGTGCCCTGCTCCACCCGCGGCAGCACCTCGTGGCGCAGCCGGTCGACGAGGTCGCTGGTCTGCCGCGACTGCGGCGCCGAGTCGGGCACGACAGTGAGGTACGCGGTGTCGCCCCCCGTGTTGAACCGCGCCGGTGTCACGGACGCCACGCCCGGCGTGGTGCGCAGGGTGGTGTCGAGGTTGTCGAGGGCGAGCCGGGCGTCGGCCCCGTCGACGCGGGACACGAGGGTCAGCGGTCCGTTGACGCCGGGTCCGAAGCCGTCGGCGATGAGGTCGTACGCCTGCCGTGTGGTCGAGTTCCTGGGGTCGTTGCCCTGGTCCGAGGTGCCGAGGTGAAGGGTGAGGGTGGGCAGCGCGAGCAGGGCGACGACGGCGAGGGCGACCGAGCCGAGCAGCTTCGGGTGGCGTTCGACGAACGCGGACCAGCGGGCGGCGAGGCCGGTGGGCAGCTCCGGTTGCGGACCGTGCTCGGCCAGCCGCTGCCGTTCGCGCCGGCTCAGCGCGCGCTCGCCGATGAGGGAGAGCAGCGCGGGCAGCAGGGTCACGGAGGCGGCGACGGTCAGGACGACGGTCAGCGCGGCGGCGACGGCGACCCCGTTGAGGAAGCTCAGCCGCAGGATCAGCATGCCCAGCAGGGCGATGCACACGGTGGCGCCCGCGAACACGACGGCGCGTCCGGTGGTGGCGACGGACTCGGTGGCGGCCTCGGTGACGGTCAGTCCGCGTTTGAGTCCGCGACGGTGCCGGGTGACGATGAACAGGGCGTAGTCGATGCCGACGCCGAGCCCGATGAGCAGGCCGAGCATCGGCGCGAACGCGGCGACGGTCATGGCGTGGCCGAGCAGCGCGATGGCGGCGTACGCGGTGCCCACGCCGACCAGGGCGGTGGCGATGGGCAGCAGGGAGGCGGCGAGCGAGCCGAAGGCGAGGAAGAGCACCACGGCGGCGACGACCACGCCGATCGCCTCGGCGTAGTGCCCGCCCGACGAGGCGGTGAGCCCGATGGCGCTGCCGCCCAACTCGACGCGCAGCCCGTCCGTCTCGGCCGACTTCGCGGTGCGTACGACGGCCTCGGCCTCGGAACTGTCGATGCGCTCGACCGGCTGGTCGAAGGCGACGACGGCGTACGCGGTCCGGCCGTCACGGCTGATCTGCCCGCTGCCCTGGCCGTCGTAGGGGCTCGTCACCGAGGACACCCCGGGCAGGTCCGCGATGTCGTCCAGGGTGCGGCTCATGGTCTGCTCGACGTCGGCTGCGCGGACGCCGCCGGATCCGGTGTGCCAGACGACGGTGTCGCTGTCACCGCCCATACCGGGGAAGCCCGCGCCCAACAGCTCCCCGGCGCTGCCCGCTTCGGTGCCGGGGACCTCGTAGCTCTCGGAGTACGCGGAGCCGGTGACGGCGGCGGCAGCGGTGACCCCGCCGAAGGCGAGCAGCCACAGCAGGACGGCGACCAGACGGTGCCTGACACACCAGCGTGCAAGGGCTGCCACGACCTGCTCCCAGGGACGATGTGCGGATCTTTGCCTGGGAACGAACGTCGATGAACGAAACAGCCCGCAAAGAACACATGAGCAATGGTTGACCACTGTTGCAGCTGAAAGAGATCGTTTGCCGGGTTCGTGGGCTTCTTCACAAGAGGCGGAAACCGGGAACTTCCGCGGGCCGTGGGGATGCGCTCGCGCCGAGGCGGGTGCGTCGCGGGTGCCTCACGCGTGCCCCGTGGGTGCTTCGCGGGGCGTCGCCGGTGATGAAAACGCCCTGGGGGGACGCATCGTGGCGATGCGTCCCCCCAGGGGCCGGTCGGTGCACGCGGTGGCTCAGCCCTCGCCGACGCCCAGCTTCTCCAGGATCAGCTCCTTGACGCGGGCCGCGTCGGCCTGGCCGCGGGTGGCCTTCATCACCGCGCCGACCAGGGCGCCGGCCGCGGCCACCTTGCCGCCGCGGATCTTGTCCGCGATGCCCGGGTTGCCGGCGATGGCCTCGTCGACGGCCGTGCCGAGCGCCGAGTCGTCGGAGACGACCTTCAGACCGCGCTTGTCGACGACCTCGTCCGGGGTGCCTTCGCCCGCGAGGACGCCCTCGATGACCTGACGGGCCAGCTTGTCGTTCAGGTCACCGGAGGCCACCAGCCGGGTGACGCGGGCGACCTGCTCGGGCGTGATGGCCAGCTCGTCCAGGGCGAGGCCCGACTCGTTGGCGCTGCGCGCCAGTTCGCCCATCCACCACTTGCGGGCGGCGGCGGCGTCGGCACCGGCGCCGATGGTGGCGACGATCGGGTCCAGCGCACCGGCGTTGAGGATCGCCTGCATGTCGCCGGCCGAGATGCCCCACTCCTCGAGGAGGCGGGTGCGGCGGGCCAGCGGCAGTTCGGGCAGCGCGGCCCGGATCTCCTCGACCCACGCGCGCGCGGGCGCCACCGGGACGAGGTCGGGCTCCGGGAAGTACCGGTAGTCCTCGGCCTCCTCCTTCACCCGGCCCGAGGTGGTCGACCCGGTGTCCTCGTGGAAGTGCCGGGTCTCCTGCACGATGGTGCCGCCGGACGACAGCACGGCCGCGTGCCGCTGGATCTCGAAGCGGGCGGCACGCTCCACGGACCGCAGCGAGTTGACGTTCTTCGTCTCGGAGCGGGTGCCGAACTTGTCGGCGCCCTTGGGCATCAGCGACAGGTTGACGTCGCAGCGCATCTGGCCCATCTCCATGCGGGCGTCGGACACGCCGAGCGCCCTGATGAGCTCGCGCAGCTCACGGACGTACGCCCGGGCGACCTCGGGGGCACGCTCGCCGGCCCCGACGATCGGCTTGGTGACGATCTCGATGAGCGGGATGCCCGCGCGGTTGTAGTCGAGCAGGGAGTGGGACGCGCCGTGGATGCGGCCGGTCGCGCCGCCCACGTGGGTGGACTTGCCGGTGTCCTCCTCCATGTGGGCGCGCTCGATCTCCACGCGGAAGGTCGCGCCGTCCTCCAGCTGTACGTCGAGGTAGCCGTCGAAGGCGATCGGCTCGTCGTACTGGGAGGTCTGGAAGTTCTTCGGCATGTCCGGATAGAAGTAGTTCTTCCGGGCGAAGCGGCACCACTCGGCGATCGAGCAGTTCAGCGCGAGACCGATCTTGATCGCGGATTCGACGCCGGTCGCGTTGACGACCGGGAGCGCGCCGGGCAGGCCGAGGCAGGTCGGGCAGGTCTGCGAGTTGGGCTCGGCGCCCAGTTCGGTGGAGCACCCGCAGAACATCTTGGTCTTGGTGCCGAGTTCGACATGGACCTCAAGGCCCATGACGGGGTCGTACGACGCCAGCGCGTCCTCGTACGACACCAGGTCGGTCGTGGTGGTCACGGTGAAACTTCCCTCTCAGCCCAGCAGGACGTCGTCGTCGCCCAGCCGCTTCAGCTCGCGGTAGAGGATGGCGAGGCCGGTGGCGATGGCGACGGCGGACACGGTGGCGTCGATCAGGCGCAGCGTGTCGTGCTCGGCGCGGGCCTTCTTGATCTGCTTGGCGACGCCGACCGCGCCGAACGCGGTGGTGGCCATGGACAGGTACGTGCCGGACTTCGACTTCTTGAAGCCCTTGGCCTTGGACAGTGCCTTGCTCACAGCGACGGAGCCTCCTCCAGCAGCGGATGCCCCCACTTTTCCACGAAGGCGGCCTCGACGGCGGCGCCGACCTTGTACAGCCGGTCGTCCTTCATCGCCGGAGCGATGATCTGCAGGCCCACCGGGAGGTTGTCCTCCGGGGCGAGACCGCAGGGCAGCGACATGGCCGCGTTGCCCGCCAGGTTGGTCGGAATGGTGCACAGATCGGCGAGGTACATGGCCATCGGGTCGTCGGCGCGCTCGCCGATCGCGAAGGCCGTGGTCGGGGTGGTCGGCGAGACGATCGCCTCGACCTGCTCGAAGGCCCTCTCGAAGTCGCGCGTGATCAGGGTGCGGACCTTCTGCGCCGAGCCGTAGTACGCGTCGTAGTAGCCGCTCGACAGGGCGTACGTGCCGAGCATGATGCGGCGCTTGACCTCGGGGCCGAAACCCGCCTCGCGGGTGAGGGAGGTGACCTCTTCGGCGGAGTGGCCGCCGTCGTCGCCGACCCTGAGGCCGTAGCGCAGGCCGTCGAAGCGGGCCAGGTTGGAGGAGCACTCGGACGGCGCGATCAGGTAGTACGCCGACAGGGCGAGGTCGAAGGACGGGCAGTCCAGCTCGACGATCTCGGCGCCCAGCTCCTTCAGCAGCTCGACGGCCTCGTCGAAGCGCTGGATGACGCCGGCCTGGTAGCCCTCGCCGCGGAACTGCTTGACCACGCCGATGCGCATGCCCCGCACCGAGCCGTTGCGGGCGGCCTCGACGACCGGCGGAACGGGGGCGTCGATGGAGGTGGAGTCCATCGGGTCGTGCCCGGCGATGACCTCGTGCAGCAGGGCCGCGTCCAGGACCGTGCGGGCGCAGGGGCCGCCCTGGTCCAGGGAGGACGAGAAGGCCACCATGCCGTAGCGGGAGACGGCGCCGTACGTCGGCTTCACACCGACGGTGCCGGTGACGGCGGCCGGCTGGCGGATGGAGCCGCCGGTGTCGGTGCCGATGGCGAGCGGCGCCTGGAAGGAGGCCAGCGCGGCGCTGGAGCCGCCGCCGGAGCCGCCGGGGATCCTGGTGAGGTCCCAGGGGTTGCCGGTGGGCCCGTAGGCACTGTTCTCCGTCGAGGACCCCATGGCGAACTCGTCCATGTTGGTCTTGCCGAGGATCACGACGTCGGCGGCCTTCAGCCGCCGGGTGAGCGTCGCGTCGTACGGCGGGATCCAGCCTTCCAGGATCTTCGAGCCGACGGTCGTGGGGACGCCCTCGGTGGTGAAGATGTCCTTGAGGGCGAGGGGGACACCGGCCAGCGGGCCCAGTTCCTCGCCGCGCTCGCGCTTGTCGTCGACGGCGCGGGCCTGGGCGAGCGCGCCCTCGCGGTCGACGTGCAGGAAGGCGTGCACCTTCTCGTCGACGGCTTCGATGCGGGCGAGATGGGCCTCGGTGACCTCGACGGCCGTCAGCTCGCCGGAGGCGATCTTCGCGGCGGTCTCGGCGGCCGTGAGCTTGATGATGTCCGTCATGGTCAGTCCTCCCCCAGGATCTGCGGCACCTTGAAACGCTGCTGCTCCTGGGCGGGGGCGCTGGAGAGCGCCTGCGCGGGGGTGAGCGAGGGACGGACCTCGTCCGCGCGCATGACGTTGGTCAGCGGGAGCGGGTGCGAGGTCGGCGGTACGTCTTGGTCGGCGACCTCGCTGACGCGGGCGACCGCGCCGATGATGTCGTCAAGCTGGCCTGCGAAGTGGTCGAGTTCTTCGGGCTTCAGCTCCAGACGCGCCAGCCGGGCGAGGTGGGCGACCTCCTCGCGCGTGATGCCAGGCATGCAGCGATCCTCTGGGGTGAGTGTGTGCGGTTTGGGGCCAATCCTATGGGGCGGGAGCGGGTCCCCGTGAAACGGTTTCCCCGGCCCCGCCCGTCGGACCCGGCGCGTCTGCCCCGCCCCCGCCCTTCAGGCCCGGTGCCTCTGCCATGCCTCGCTGGCGAGGAAGTGGTTGTCGTAGAGGTCCTGGACTTCGAGGATGCTCTCCGGGGTGGCCTCGCCCAGGCGGATGCGCTGCAGGTGCCGGAAGTACTCGAAGCGCTCGACGCCGGGTGTGATGACGATGAGCAGATCGGCGTCGGCCCCCGGCACGGCCGCGAAGGCGTGCGGCCTGCCCGGCGGGACGACGACGAGGTCGCCGCGGCCCGCGGTGACGACGTCCTCGCCGGAGAGGATGTCGGCGGCGCCGTCGAGCAGGAAGAACATTTCGGCGGAGTTGTCGTGCCAGTGCGGTTTGGCGCCGTCGGCGCCCGCCGTGAGGGTGACCCGCTGGGTGGACAGGGCGCCGCCGGTGGCGCTGCTGTCGGCCAGCAGGCGCACGGTGATGGGCGCCTGGCCGACGACCTCTGCCTCGGCCTCCCGGACGATCACGGACTCGTCGAACCTCGGAATGGACAGCGACATGGCTGGTGTCCCCCTTGCGCTCTCTTGGTGGTCAGACCGCGAAGAGCAGTCCGGCGCTGATCAGTACGACGACGGCGGTGGCGAAGTGGATCCCGAAGGCGACCGCTTTCGCCCCGCCGTGTCGCAGGACTATCACGGTGTCCAGGAGCGGCACGAGTGCCACGCAGACCATGAACCATGCCTCGGCTCGGGCCCCGGCGGCGGCCAGCAGGACCAGGCCCAGCACGCCGAGGGTGCCGTCCCTCAGGCCCTTGATCGACAGATAGGCGCCGGCGTCGCCGCGGGGGTCGGCCGGGACGCCGTAACCCGCCGCGGCCGGGCCGGGTTGGAACCAGAACCGGTAGCCGAGGAACAGGCAGAACAGGTCGAGCAGGACGGCCAGGGTGTACGCGGTGACGGTCATGGGATCTCCCCGAGATGGACGCTAGCAACGCTAGGAACAAGAGCGAAGCTAGCAGAGCATCGACAGAAAGGCTAGCGCTGCTAGAGTTCCTGGCATGACGATCCAGAAGCGCCGGGAGCGCGAACGAGCGGAGCGTGAGCGGCTGATCGTGACGGCCGCGCGGGAACTGGCCGAGGCGGAGGGCTGGGACGCGGTGACCACCCGCCGGCTGGCCGCCGAGATCGAGTACAGCCAGCCCGTCCTCTACAGCCATTTCAAGGGCAAGGACGCGATCATGGCGGCGGTCGCGGTGCAGGGCTGCTCCGATCTGGCGACGGAGCTGCGGCAGGCGCGGACGGCGGCGCCGGGCACGCGCGAGGCCCTGGCGGCTATCGCGGAGACGTACACGTCCTTCGCCCGGCGCCGGCCCGCCCTCTACGACGCGATGTTCACCCACCTGGTGGACCTTCCCTTCGCGACGGAGGAGGCCCCGGCACCGCTGCGGGAGGCGTTCGGTGAGCTGCTGGTCGTCGTGGAGCCGATCACGTCCGAAGGGGAGGACGCCGGCCTGTTGACGGAGACGTTCTGGGCGAGCCTGCACGGCCTGGCGACGCTGATGAGGAGCGGGCGGTTGCCGGAGAACGGCCACGAACGCCGCCTGGCGCTGCTGGTCGCCCACTTCGCGGGGCGCTGACGACGAAACGGCGAGACGGCGGGAGAAGGCGCGGGCGCGGCGGGTCGCGCCCCGCGGGGGCGCGGGGCACGGCGGGCGGCAGGACTACTCGGCCGCCGGCAGGGCCGCCCGCGGCCGCTGCCACCCCCGGGACCCCCGCGCCCGCAGCCATGCCGTCGTCTCCTCGGGCGGCATCGCCGCGGCCACCAGCCATCCCTGTACGGCGTCGCAGCCGAGGTCCCGCAGCCGCTCCCAGGTCTCGTCGTCCTCCACGCCCTCGGCGACGACCAGCAGCCCCAGCGAATGCGCCAGGTCGACGGTGCAGCGCACGATCTCGGCGTCCTCGTTGTCCACGGCCAGCCGGGCCACGAAGGACCGGTCGATCTTCAGCTCGCTCACCGGCAGCCGGCGCAGGTGCACCAGCGAGGAGTAGCCGGTTCCGAAGTCGTCCAGGGACATCTTCACGCCGTGCCCGGTGAGCCCGGCGAGGGTGTCGGCGGCCCGCTGCGGGTCCTCCAGCAGCACATGCTCGGTGATCTCCAGCTGGAGGGCTCCCGCGGGCACTCCGTGCCGGGCCAGCCGGGCGGCGACGGAACCCGCGAAGCCGGGCGTGTGGACATCGCGCGGGGAGACGTTCACGGCCACCGGCACCCGCAGTCCCTGGGCCCGCCACTTGGCGACCTGCCCGAGCGCGGTCTCCAGCACGTACTCGGTCAGATGGGGCATCAGCCCGGAGGACTCAGCGATCGCTATGAACTCGTCCGGCGGCACCTTCCCGCGCTCGGGGTGCACCCAGCGCACCAGCGCCTCCAGTCCTGCGACCTGCCCGTCGAAGCGGACCTTGGGCTGGTAGTGCAGCTGCACCTCGTGCGCGTCGAGCGCCCGGCGCAGATCGCCCAGCAGCCCGAGCCGGTCCGGGGTGTTGGAGTCCCGTTTCGACTCGTACACCTCGACGCCCGTGCGGTCCCGCTTCGCCTGGTACATCGCCACGTCCGCGCGGCGCAGCATGCCCTCGGCGTCGAGCGCGTGGTCCGGGAAGACGGCGACGCCCGCGCTGGCCTCCAGGACGAGGGTGAGCCCGTCGAGGTCGAGCGGCGAGCTGAGCGCGGTGACCAGGTTGCGGGCGACGCGGGTGGCGGACGTCGTGGAGTCGGCGACCGGCAGTAACACGGCGAACTCGTCGCCGCCGAGGCGCGCGGCCTCCGCGCCGCGCGGCAGCGCGAGGCGCAGCCGGTCGGCGATCTGGAGCAGCAGCCGGTCCCCGGCGAGATGCCCGAGGGTGTCGTTCACGGAGCGGAACCGGTCGAGGTCGATCAGCATGAGCGCGGACCGGGCGCCGATGCGTTCGGCGTCGTCGAGGGCCGTCCAGATACGTTCCAGCAGCCACTGCCGGTTGGGCAGTCCGGTCAGCGGGTCGCGCAGTTGCTCCTCGGCCCGGGCCCGGGCGATCCACAGGGTGGAGTCGAGGGCGACCAGCGGGATGGCGAACAGCGGCAGCAGCACCGGTTGGGCGACCGCCACGACGCAGATCAGCGGGGCGATGCCGAGCAGCGCGACCGCGACGAGGCCCTGTCTGACCAGGGCGGTGCGGGCGACCGTGGGCAGTCCGCCGCCGCGCGGCGCGCTCAGGTACCACAGCAGGGTGCGGGTGACGGCGAGGTAGGCCGCGGCGACCAGCACGACCTCGGGGACGGTGGTGACGTTCCAGTGGTCGGGGTTCCAGGGTTCCTCGACGGTCGGTACGCGGCCGAAGGAGCCCAGCAGCAGGGCGGCGGCGCCGATGCCGAGGATGTCCACGGCGCCGTGCAGCACGCCCTGCCGCCAGCGGTGCCTGCGGGCGATGCCGACCAGGACGACGACGGTGAGGCTGACCATGCCGGCGGGCACCCAGCCGTAGAGCAGCAGGACGGCGAGGGTGAGGGCGGCGCCGGAGCCGGTGCCGCCCCACCAGCGGGCCCGGCCGAGCATCACGAGATGGCCGACGATGATGCCGGTGAGCATCGCGAGCGCCCAGCCGACGGTGCCGGACGGGAAGAGGGCGTGGTTGTCGGTGAACGCCCGGTAGAACCCGGCGCCCAGCGCGAACCCCGCCGCCGCGACGACGGCGGCGGGCAGCGCGGGCCAGGCCGGCTGGGGGTGGTCGGCGCCGGCCAGCACCGGGGCGCCCTCGACGGCCAGGGGAACGGCGTGCGCATGGGACGCCGAGCGGAGGGCGGTGGCGCGTGCGTCGACGCCCGCGCGCTCCGCGGTCCGGCCCGGCCACCGGCTCTCCCGCCATGCGACCGCTCTGCGGCGCAGGCGCAGCCACGCGTCCGGGGCGGCGCTCTCGGTCGGTTCCATTCCCGTCCCTCTCACAGCCGGCGGTGCCCACGCCACGCGGCCCGACGCCCGACGTCCGTCGACGGCTCCGCGTTGGAACATTCCTTCCCCGTGCTCTTCGGGCACACGGGGATGCCCCGACCGCAGCTGGGCACGGCAGGCGCACATCCCAACAGTAGGCCGCGGAAGGCTTTCACGGGCAGCGGTCGTCGACGGTTGCCCGAATGCGCCCCGGCCTCCCGTATGCATCTGGTATGCGCCGATCGGGTGGTCTTCAACCGCTACTCGCCGGTCGGCAGGGCGACTTCGGCCGCCGCTTCGGGCCCCTGGGCCAGCAGGACGCCGAAGCCGTCCTCGTCCAGGACCGGCACCTTCAGCTGCATGGCCTTGTCGTACTTCGATCCCGGGTTGTCCCCCACGACGACGAACGAGGTCTTCTTCGACACCGATCCGGTCACCTTCGCGCCGCGGCTCTGCAAGGCGTCCTTGGCGCCGTCACGGGTGAAGTTCTCCAGGGTGCCGGTCACGACGACGGTCAGCCCCTCCAGCGGGCGCGGGCCCTCCTCCTCGCCCGACGACTCGTCCTCCAGGCGGACTCCGGCCGCCTTCCACTTGCGAAGGATCTCGCGGTGCCAGTCCTCGGCGAACCACTCCTTGAGCGCGGCGGCGATGATGGGGCCGACGCCGTCGATGCCCGCCAGTTCCTCCTCGGTGGCCTGCTCGATGCGGTCGACGGAACGGAACTCGCGGGCGAGCGCCTGGGCGGCGACCGGTCCCACATGGCGGATGGACAGCCCGTTCAGGAAGCGGGCGAGCGGACGCTCCTTGGCCGCCTCGATGTTCTGCAGCAGCGCCAGGGTGTTCTTCTTCGGTTCGCCCTTCTGGTTCGCGAAGACCGTGACGACCTTCTCCTCGCCCGTCTTGGGGTCCCGCTTGGGCAGTCCGCTGTCCGGGTCGAGGACGTACGCCTTGATGGGCAGCAGCTTGTCCACCGTGAGGTCGAACAGGTCGCCCTCGTCGCCCAGCGGAGGGTCGGCCGGCTCCAGCGGGCGGGTCAGCGCCGCCGCGGCCACCTCGCCGAAGTGCTCGATGTCCAGGCACTCCCGGCCGGCGAGGTAGGAGACGCGCTCGCGCAACTGGGCTGGGCACGCGCGCGCGTTGGGGCAGCGCAGGTCGATGTCGCCCTCCTTCATGGCCCGCAGCGGCGTCCCGCACTCCGGGCACTCGGCGGGCATCACGAACTCCCGCTCGGTGCCGTCGCGCAGGTCGACGACCGGGCCGAGGATCTCCGGGATGACGTCACCGGCCTTGCGGATCACCACGGTGTCACCGATGAGGACGCCCTTGGCCTTGACCACGTCCTGGTTGTGCAGGGTGGCGAACTCGACCTCGGAGCCCGCGACCGTGACCGGCTCGACCTGCGCGTACGGCGTGACACGGCCGGTGCGGCCGACGCCCACCTTGATGTCGATGAGCTTGGTGTTGACCTCCTCCGGCGCGTACTTGTACGCGATCGCCCAGCGCGGGGCGCGGGCGGTGGAGCCGAGGCGGCCCTGGAGGCGGATCTCGTCGAGCTTGACGACCACGCCGTCGATCTCGTGCTCCACGGAGTGGCGGTGCTCGCCGTAGTGGGCGATGAACTTCCGTACGCCGTCGAGGTCGTCGACCACCCGGTTGTGCGGGGAGGTGGGCAGGCCCCAGCCCTTGAGCAGGTCGTAGGCCTGGGAGAGGCGGGTGAAGCCCGAGTAGCCCTCCAGGGCGCCGATGCCGTGGACGACCATGTGCAGGGGCCGGGTGGCGGTGACGCGCGGGTCCTTCTGGCGCAGTGAACCGGCGGCCGCGTTGCGCGGGTTGGCGAACGGCTTGTCGCCGGCCGCGACCAGCCGTTCGTTCAGCTCCAGGAACTTCTCCATCGGGAAGTAGACCTCGCCGCGGATCTCCACGACGTCGGGGACGCGCTCGCCGTGCAGCCGGTCGGGGATCTCGGCGATCGTACGGACGTTGGGCGTGATGTCCTCGCCGGTGCGGCCGTCGCCGCGGGTCGCCGCGCGGGTGAGCCGGCCGCGCTCGTAGGTGAGGTTCACCGCGAGGCCGTCGACCTTCAGCTCGCACAGGAAGTGGAACTCCTGGTCGCCGAGTTCGCGGTGGATACGGTCCGACCAGGCGGCCAGTTCCTCGTCGTTGAAGGTGTTGTCGAGGGAGAGCATGCGCTCGCGGTGCTCGACCGCGGTGAACTCCGTCGCATACGCCCCGGCGACCTTCTGGGTCGGCGAGTCGGGCGTGCGCAGCTCCGGATACTCGTCCTCCAGCGCCTCCAGGGAGCGCAGGAGCTTGTCGAACTCCGCGTCGCTGATGACGGGAGCGTCCTTCACGTAGTACCGGAAGCGGTGCTCCTCGATCTGCTCAGCGAGCCGCGCATGCTTGTCGCGTGCCTCGGCGGGCACCGTCGTCTCCGCTTGCTTGTCGCCGGCCACCGTGTTGTCCTCCCGTTACTCTGGGTTGTCCGCGAGGGATCTCGCCGCCCGGACGCAGTGGGCGAGCGCCGCGCGGGCGTACGCGGGGGAAGCGCCCGCGAGACCGCACGACGGGGTGAGGGTGACCGCGTCCGCGAGAAGCCCCGGATGCAGCCCCAGCCTGCGCCACAGCGTCCTGACACCCACGACGCTACCGGCAGGGTCTGACAATGGGCCGTCCGTGGCCGGCACGACACCGGCGAACAGCCGCGTGCCGCCCTCCACGGCCTCCCCGATCGCCTCGTCGTCACGCTCGGTGAGGAGTGCGAAGTCGAACGAGACGGCGGCGGCACCGGCGCGGCGCAGCAGTGCGAACGGCACGTCGGGTGCGCAGCAGTGGACGACGACGGGGTCACCGCCGTGCGTGCCGACGACGTCCCGCAGGGTGGCCTCCACGATCTGCCGGTCCACGGCCCTGTGGGTGCGGTAGCCGCTGGCGGTGCGGACCTGTCCGCGCAGTACGGCGGCGAGGGAGGGCTCGTCGAGCTGGAGCACGAGCCGGGCGCCGGGGACGCGGCGCCGTACCTCGGCAAGGTGCAGGCGCAGGCCCTCGGCGAGCGAGGCGGCGAGGTCGCGGCAGGCGCCGGGGTCGGAGAGGGCGGCCTCGCCGTTCCTCAGTTCCAGGGCGGCGGCCAGTGTCCACGGGCCGACCGCCTGCACCTTGAGGTCGCCCTCGTGGCCCTGGGTGAACTCCTCCAGCGCGTCGAGGTCTTGCCCCAGCCAGGACCGCGCCCGCCTGGTGTCCCGGCCCGGACGGTCGGCGAGGCGCCAGCCGCTGGGCTCCACGCGCGCGTACAGCTCGACGAGCATCCCCGCGGTCCGCCCGATCATGTCGGCGCCGGGTCCGCGGGCGGGCAGCTCGGGCAGATACGGGAAGTCCTCGAAGCTGCCGGTGACGGTCTTGGCCGCCTCCCGTGCGTCCTCGCCGGGCATGGACCCGACACCGGTGGCTCCCGGGAACTTGAACTCGTTGTCACTCACCCCGGAAGCGTAAGCGCTCCGCTTCGGGCTGCCCGTCCTCGCCCACCCACCCGGCTCGGCACATCCAGCCAAGCGCTCAGCGGCCCGGGCGGATGGTCACGTCGTTGATCTCCGCGTCCTGTGGCAGGTCCAGGGACGTCAGGATCGTCGTCGCGACGGACTCGGGGTCGATCCAGCGGTCCGGGTCGTACTCCTTGCCCTCCTGCCGGTGGACCTTGGCCTGCATGGGGCTGGCGGTGCGCCCTGGGTAGACGGAGGTGACCCGCACCCCGTTGCAGTGCTCCTCCTCGCGCAGGGAGTCGGCGAGCGCCTTCAGGCCGTGTTTGGAGGCGGCGTACGCGGACCAGCCGGCGTGGGCGTTCAGGCCCGCGCCGGAGTTCACGAAGACCACGTGCCCGCGGGCGACGCGTAGCTGGGGCAGGAAGTGACGGGTCAGCTCGGCGGGGGCGATCAGGTTGACGTCGAGCTGCTGCCGCCAGGACTTCGGGGTCAGCTCGTGCACCGCGCCGAGGTCGACCACGCCCGCGATGTGCAGCAGCGAGTCCACCCGGTCCGGGAGCGTCTGGTGGGAGAAGGCCCAGGACAGCCGGTCCGGGTCCGCGAGGTCACCGACGAGCGTGCGGGCCCCGGGGAACGTGGCGGCGAGGTCCTTCGCGCGGCCGGCGTCACGCGCGTGCAGGACGATTTCGTCCCCGCGCGCGTGGAGGCGGCGCGCCACGGCCGCGCCGATGCCGGAGCCCGCCCCGGTGATCACATGAGTAGCCATGCGGGCCATGGTCGCATCGGCGGGGCGTCACTCGATGCCGCGGCTCTCCTCCAGGTAGGCCATCGCCCCGACCGGCTCCTGGGCGAAGAACACCAGGTCGCTCAGCGGGCGGGGCAGGAAACCCTCGGTCTCCATGCGGCGGAACTGCTCCTTGAGACCGTCGTAGAAGCCCGCGGTGTTGAGCAGCACGACGGGCTTGTCGGTGTGCCCGTGCTTCTTCAGCTCCAGGATCTCGGTGGCCTCGTCGAGCGTCCCGGTGCCGCCCACCATGATCACCACGGCGTCGGCCTTCTCCAGCAGCAGCCGCTTGCGCTCGGCGAGGTCCTTGGCGATCACCATCTCGTGCGCGTCGCTCCGCGCCTTCGCCGCAAGGAACTCCACGGAGACGCCGAGCAGCCTGCCGCCCGCCTCCTGCACGCCGTCCGCGACGACCTTCATCAGACCGACGTCGGAGCCGCCCCAGACCAGCGTGTGGCCGCCCTTGCCGATCAGGGTCGCGAAGTCGCGCGCGGGGCGGGTGTAACGGTCGTCGAGGTCGGCGGCGGACAGGAAGACGCAGATGTTCATGCGCCCCACCGTACGCGGGAAGAAGTCAGGGCCACCGGGCGCTGTTCCGACATGGCCGAAGGACACACCATCACCATCGAACAGGGCGGGCAGCACGTGCGCGTGGTGCACGGGGACCAGGTGCTCGCCGAGACCGACCGCCCCCTGCTGCTGCGCGAGACCGGTTGCCCGGTGCGGTACTACATCCCGGCCGAGGACGTGCGCCTCGACCTCCTCACCCCCTCCGACACCCACACCCACTGCCCCTTCAAGGGCACGGCGTCCTACTGGTCGCTGCCGGACGCGCCGGACCTCGTCTGGGGTTATCCGCAGCCCAAGGACGAGGTGGCCCAGATCAAGGACCACCTGTGCTTCTACGAAGTGGAAGTGTCGCCCGCTGAAGTGGCGTGACCGAAGTGTCGGACCGATGACGCGCGTGCCGGATGGCAGTCTGCACAGGCATGGACAAGCAGATCATTTCGCCTGACGGCACGCCCATCGCGTACGGACGCTCGGGAGCGGGTCCTGCCGTCGTCCTGGTGAGCGGCGCGATGTCGACGGGCGGGACGCTGGCCCCGCTGGCCAAGCGGCTCGCGGACCGGTTCACCGTCGTCGTGTACGACCGCCGGGGCCGCGGCGCGAGCGGTGACACGGCGCCGTACGCCGTCGCCCGCGAGGTCGAGGACCTGGCGGCGCTGATCGGGGCGGTGGGCGGCCGGGCGGCGCTGTACGGTGTCTCGTCGGGCGGCGCGCTGGCGCTGGAGGCGGCGGCGAGCGGCCTGCCGGTCGTCCGGGTCGCCGTGTACGAGCCGCCGTTCGCGCAGCCCGCCGGTGAGAAGGAGCGTGCCGAGTACACCGAACGGCTGGCCGAGGCGCTTGCCCATGGGCGGCGCGGGGACGCGGTCGAGCTGTTCCTGCGGCTCACGGGGCTGGCCGAGCAGATGATCCGGGGTGCCCGGCAGTCCCCGATGTGGGCCGACATGGAGGCGATCGCGCCGACCCTGGCCTACGACGACGCCGTGCTGGGCGGCGGTGTGCTGCCGCGTGAGCGGATCGCGTCGATCGGCGTGCCGGTGCTGGCCGTGGCGGGCGGGGCGAGCCCCGAGTGGCTGCGGGCGTCGGCGGCGGAGGTCGCGCAGGCGGCCGGCCGGGGCACGTTCCGCACCCTGGCGGACCAGACCCACATGGTCGACCCGGACGTCCTCGCCCCGGTCCTGGCCGAGTTCTTCACGGGCTGAGCGGGGCGCTCCGCGCGGGCCGACAGCGCCGGTCTGTGCCGCGCCGTGCCGTCGGTCGGCTGCGGCGGCGTCGTAGCTGGTCGCGCCCGCGCGGCGGAGCCGCAAATCGATACAGCCCCGCGCCCCTACAGGGCGCTGAC
>NZ_JBIWKB010000050.1:17353-70283 GCF_044765425.1 Streptomyces sp. NPDC102462
CGGCGGCGTCGTAGCTGGTCGCGCCCGCGCGGCGGAGCCGCAAATCGATACAGCCCCGCGCCCCTACAGGGCGCTGACCCCGGCGCCCAGCCGACAGCACCGGCCCGTGCCGCACCGTGCCGTCGGTCGGCTGCGGCGGCATCGTGGCTAGTCGCGCCCGCGCGGCGGAGCCGCATGTCGATACAGCCCCGCGCCCCTTCGGGGCGCCTGCTCAGACCGCTGCGGCCGTCGCGCGCGTGGTCGAGGCGATGGTCGCCGAGCCCACCACGCGCGTGCCGTCGTACAGGACGATCGCCTGGCCCGGGGCGACGCCGCGGACCGGTGCCGCGAACGACACCTCCAGGGCGCCGTCCACCAGTTCCGCGGTCACCTCGGTCTCGTCGCCGTGCGCGCGCAGCTGCGCGGAGTAGCCGCCGGGGCCTTCGGGGGCGGCGCCGCACCAGCGGGGCTTGATCGCGGTCAGCGCGGTCACGTCCAGGGCGGCGGCCGGGCCGACGGTCACGGTGTTGGTCACCGGCGAGATGTCGAGGACGTAGCGTGGCTTGCCGTCGGGGGCCGGGGTGCCGATGCGCAGCCCCTTGCGCTGGCCGATGGTGAAGCCGTACGCGCCGTCGTGGGTGCCCACCTTGGCGCCGGCCTCGTCGACGATGTCGCCCTCGGCCCGGCCGAGCCGCCGGGCGAGGAAGCCCTGGGTGTCGCCGTCGGCGATGAAGCAGATGTCGTGCGAGTCGGGCTTCCGGGCGACGGCGAGCCCACGCCGCTCGGCCTCGGCGCGGATCTCGTCCTTCGTGGTCACCGTGTCGCCCAGCGGGAACATCGCGTGGGCGAGCTGCCGGTCGTCCAGCACGCCGAGCACGTACGACTGGTCCTTGGCCAGGTCCGAGGCGCGGTGCAGCTCCCGGGTGCCGTCGGGGAGCGTCACCACCTTCGCGTAGTGGCCGGTGCAGACGGCGTCGAAGCCCAGCGCCAGCGCCTTGTCCAGGAGCGCGGCGAACTTGATCTTCTCGTTGCAGCGCAGGCACGGGTTGGGGGTGCGGCCCGCCTCGTACTCGGCGACGAAGTCCTCGACCACGTCCTCCCGGAAGCGGTCGGCGAGGTCCCAGACGTAGAACGGGATGCCGATGACGTCGGCGGCGCGGCGGGCGTCGCGTGAGTCCTCGATGGTGCAGCAGCCCCGGGCGCCGGTGCGGAACGACTGCGGGTTCGCGGAGAGCGCGAGATGGACGCCGGTCACGTCATGGCCCGCCTCGGCCGCGCGGGCGGCGGCCACGGCGGAGTCGACGCCGCCCGACATGGCGGCGAGGACACGGAGGGGACGGGTGCGCTGCGGGGTGTCAGTCATAGCCCCTCCAGAGTACGGGGACGCGGGAACCGGGGCGCGCGAGTATCCGTTGACGATCACATGGGGGACAGGAAACAGGACGGGGACCGGCAGTTGGGCAGGCGTGCGCTGCTGGTGGGCGGCGCGGCGGCGGCGGTGGGCACGGCCGTGCTGGCCCGTGAGGAGCTGTCCCACCTGTGGTGGCGGCTTCCGGGGGTGGACAAGCCGCGGGTGGCGGGCGCGGTGGACTTCCGGGGCGCGCGCTGGGTTGCCGCGTCCACGGCGAACTACCGGCGGGCGGACCGGCCGGCCGACTACCGGATCGACCGGGTGGTGGTCCATGTCACGCAGGGCGGCTACCGCAGCGCGGTGCGGGTCTTCCAGGACCCGGGGCACGGGGCGGCCTCGCACTACATCGTCGGCAAGGACGGCCGGGTCACGCAGTTGGTGCGCGAGCTGGACGTGGCGTTCCACGCGGGGAACCGGGAGTACAACGAGCGCAGCGTCGGCATCGAGCACGAGGGGTTCGTGGAGCGCGCCTCGTCCTTCACGGACGAGATGTACGCGGCCTCCGCGCGGCTGACGGCCGCGATATGCGCCCGCTACGGCATGGCCGTGGACCGCAGGCACATCATCGGGCATGTGGAGGTGCCCGGTACGGACCACACGGACCCGGGGCGGCACTGGGACTGGGACCGGTATCTGCGGCTGGTGCGCAAGGCATCGACCGACCTCGCGCGGCCGACCGCGTCATCGACCTGACCCCTTCCGCGACCCGCGCGGCCGCGCCGCAGCCCGGGAGACGGCAGGGCAGGCCCGTCCGGCAGGGCTGGAGCGGCGAGGGTGCCAGGTCGACCGGAGCGGGCTTCGGTGTCGGCGGTGTCAGGTGAGGCCGGCTGCGCGGGCTCGTTCGACCGCGGGGCCGATGGCCTTGGCGACGGCCTCGACGTCGGCCTGTGTGGAGGTGTGGCCCAGGGAGAAGCGGAGGGTGCCGCGGGCCAGGTCCGGGTCGGTGCCCGTGGCCAGCAGGACATGGCTGGGCTGGGCGACGCCCGCGGTGCAGGCGGAGCCGGTGGAGCACTCGATGCCCTGGGCGTCCAGCAGGAGCAGCAGCGAGTCGCCCTCGCAGCCGGGGAACGTGAAGTGGGCGTTGGCCGGCAGACGGTGCACGGGGTCGCCGCCGAGGATCGCGTCCGGCACCGCCGACCGCACGGCGGCGACGAGTTCGTCGCGCAGGGCGCCGATCTCACGGGCGAACGAGTCCCGCTGGGCGGCCGCCACCCGGCCGGCGACGGCGAAGGAGGCGATGGCAGGGACGTCGAGGGTGCCGGAGCGGACGTGCCGCTCCTGGCCGCCGCCGTGCAGGACGGGTACGGGGGTGTACTCACGGCCGAGGAGCAGGGCCCCGATGCCGTACGGGCCGCCGATCTTGTGACCGGAGACGGTCAGCGCGGCGAGCCCTGACGCGGCGAAGTCGACCGGAACCTGACCGAACGCCTGCACCGCGTCGGCGTGCAGCGGGACGCCGAACTCGCCCGCCGTCTCGGCCAGTTCACGGACCGGCAGGACGGTGCCGATCTCGTTGTTGGCCCACATGACCGTGGCCAGGGCGACGTCGTCGGGGTTGCGGGCGATGGCCTCGCGCAGGGCGTCCGGGTGGACGCGGCCGTACCGGTCGACGGGCAGGTACTCGACGGTGGCGCCCTCGTGTTCGCCGAGCCAGTGGACGGCGTCGAGGACCGCGTGGTGCTCCACGGGGCTGGACAGGACGCGGGTGCGGGCCGGGTCGGCGGCACGGCGGGCCCAGTACAGGCCCTTGACGGCGAGGTTGTCGGCCTCGGTGCCCCCGGAGGTGAAGACGACCTCGCTGGGGCGGGCGCCCAGCGCCTCCGCGAGGGTTTCCCGGGACTCCTCGACCGTACGGCGGGCCTGCCGGCCGGAGGCGTGCAGCGAGGACGCGTTGCCGGTGACGCTCAGGTGGGCGGTCAGTGTCTCCGCCGCCTGCGGGAGCATCGGGGTGGTCGCGGCGTGGTCGAGGTAAGCCATGGTGAGGCCGATTCTACGGCGCCTGCTCCGGCGGCCACGGGGGGTGTGGGGCTGCTCTCGGCCAGTCGGCGCGGCGGGTGCGGCCCGTCCCCGGCCGCTCGCCCCGTCCGGCCGGGGCCGTGCCCGCGCGCGGCGGCGGCCGGTCGGCTCAGAAGCTCCAGGAGACCGTGCGGTCGGCCTGCATGAAGGCCACCAGGACCAGCAGGTCGGCGATGCCCAGGGTGAGGCCGAGGACGGCGCGGCCGGGGCGGGTGGTGCCGCGCCACAGGGCGACGCCGGCCAGCGCGATGGCGATGGGGCCGAGGACGAGGTTGAGGACGAGGAGGCCGAGCAGGCCCAGGATGAAGGACGCGACGGCCATGCCGTCGGCGTCCCGGGTGGCGGGACGGCGGGTTGCCGGTGCGGTGAGGTGCATGGTGGTCAGCTCCCGACGGTCGGCTGGTTCAGCGGTGACGGTGGGGGTGGACGGTGGGGGTGCGGTGCGTCGGGGTCAGTCGGCCGACGGGCCGCGGCGCCGGGCGTGGCGCTCGCGGAGGGCGAAGACACCGAGCCAGACGGCGATGACGGCGCCGGCGACGGCGCTGAGGGGCAGCGGCGCGTGGGCGACGGTGCCCATCAGGACGCCCAGCAGCAGGAGCGCGGCGACGATGAACAGCATGGGATGCGATCCCCTTCCGAGATGCGCTCGTAAGGTTTCGGTGAACGGTTGTGGCTACAGCTGTTCACTGACTACCCACCCTAGCGCGCCGGATGCCTTCCCAATTCCGGAGAACAGTTGTTAACTGGATGACATGAGTCACACCCTCGGCGTCCGGCAGGCCCAGAAGCAGAAGACCCGGCAGGCGCTCCTGGACGCGGCGTTGGCGCTGCTGGAGGAGCAGAGCCTGAGCAGCCTGGGCCTGCGCGAGGTCACCCGTGCCGTCGGGATCGCGCCGACCGCCTTCTACCGGCACTTCCACTCCGTCGCGGACCTCGGCGTGGCCCTGGTCGACGAGGCACTGGGCAGCCTGCACCCGATGGTGCGCACGACGGTCTCCACGGCCGACGGCGACGAACGCATCGCCCGTGCCGTCGAGTTGATCTCCGGTCATGTGCGGACGCACCCCGCCCACATCCGCTTCCTCGCCCGGGAGCGGCACGGCGGGGTGCAGCCGGTGCGCGAGGCCATCCGGGAGCAACTGGCGCGGTTCGCGGAGGAGGTGAAGGCGGAGCTGGCCAAGGATCCGGAGGCCGCGGGCTGGGACGACGACGATCTGCTGATGCTGGCCCACCTCTACGTCGACCAGATGATCAGCACGGCCTCGCTGTTCCTTGAGGCCATGGAGGCGCCGGACGCGTCGGAGGCGGAACGCGCACGCGTCACCCGGGTCGCGACCCGCCGCCTGCGGCTGATCGGCATCGGCCGCCAGCACTGGCTGACCTGACCGCCCCTCGGCCCCGGCCTCCCCGGCGGGCCGCACCCCCGAACAGCCGCTCCCGTGTCGTTTCTCACGTCGGCGGCACCCGGCGCAACACGGTGGCCGGCGAGGGCGCGGTGCGGGTGCCGTGGGCGAGGTTCCGGGCCGCGCTCGCCGGCTAGATGATGGAGATCGTGACGCACACCCGGGATCTCGCCGAGGCCCTTGGGCAGGCGCGTGGACTCGCCCCGGATTTCGCCGAGTTCGCGCTCGTGAACGCCCGGCGTGTGCCGCCGGGGTCCCGGCCGTGGGGCGCCGGCACCCCCCTTCGACACCGCCGTCGCGGCGCCCGAAGGGGCCGACGCCTGCGGCCGGTTGGCGGCCCGACCGGGGCGCGGGCCGCTCAGTCGAGCCTGACCCGGGCCAGCTGCCGGGACTGGGCGACCAGCCGGTCCGCGCCGTCCCAGACCTCGGCGTCCTCCTCCAGGAAGCCGCCGGCCAGATTGCGGGTGGTGATCGACACCCGCAGCGGGCCGGGCGCCGGACGGTGCCGCACATGCACGGTCAGTTCGACCGTGGGGACCCAGCCGGACAGGCCGAGTTCGAAGGCGGTGGGCGGCAGGGAGTCGACGGCGAGCAGCAGCGCGAGGGGGTCGGCGTCCCGGCCGTCCGCGAGGGCGAACCAGGAGCGCATCTCCCCCTTGCCCGAGGGTGCGCCGAGCGCCCAGCCGAGAGTGGCGGGGTCGAGCTTCAGCGTCAGCCGGTCGGTGATGGCCGAGCCGACGTCCACCGGGTTCGGGCCGTCCTTGGGGCCGAAGCACTGGTCCATGGGCGGCAGCGCGGGCGGCGTCGCCGTCGTACGGACGTCGTCCGGGAGCGCGTCGAGGTCGCCGTAGGAGGCGAGGACGCGGATGCGTTCGACCTCCTCGCCGTGTTCGTCGCGCTGGTAGAGGGATGCCTGGCCGGTGGAGAGGGTGCGGCCGGTGCGCACGGTCTCGGTGCGGACGACGGCGGGGCCGGGCCGGGAGGCGGTCAGGTAGTGTGCCGAGACCGTGAACGGGTCGGGATGCGGAAGGGCGTCCGCGAGGGCCCGGCCGAGAACGGCCAGCAGATAGCCGCCGTTGACCGCGTTGGCGATCGTCCAGCCGGCGTGCAGGTCGATGTCGTAGACGCCGGGCTCGCGCCGGGCGACGGCGGTGTCGCGGTCGAACTCGCTGTCGCCGGGCATGGCCCGCCGGTCCGCCGCGGTGGCTTGTTCTGGCATGGGTGAACGGTACAACGGAAAACTACTAAGCGGTAGCTTTTGGGCTCCCGATCTGATCACATGACCATCCGTCCGCCGAGTGAGGTTCCGGCAATTTCTCGGTAAGTGTCCGGACACGTCCGTAACCCCGCGCCGGTCTTTCCCCTCTATGGGGGCATGAGCCTCACCGGGACAGCTTTCCTCTACACGACCTTCGTGCTCTGCGTCGTCGCCCTCGTCCTGCCGCTCGTCCTGTGGTCGCGGATACGGGGGCCGAAGGCCCTGCGCGTCGTCGCCCGGATGCTGATGCTGCTGTTCGCCCAGGGCACCGCCGTGACCCTGGTCTTCGTCCTGGTCAACAACTCCAACAACCTGTACGACAACTGGTCCGACCTGCTCGGCACCGGCAACCATGTGCAGCAGGCCGCCGACCTCGGCCGGGACGGCACCGGCGGGCTTGCGCTCCAGCGGCTGCCCAAGGTGAGGCAGGCGTTCCAGGCGGCCGAAGGACCCGGCATGCGCGCGGCCGGCGGGGTCCGCGTGACCCAGCTCAGGGGCCGGGTGTCCGGGGTGAACGCGGAGGTCTATGTCTGGCTCCCGCCGCAGTACGGCCAACCCGCCTACCGGCACCGGAAGTTCCCCGTGGTGGAACTGCTGCCCGGCTACCCCGGCTCGGCGAAGGCGTGGTTCGGCTCGCTGAAGGCGCACGAGCAGCTGCTGCCGCTGATGGAGAGCGGCCACGTCGCGCCGTTCATCCTGGTGGCGCCCCGCACCAACCTGCTGGCCGGGGTGGACACGGGCTGCGCGAACATCCCCGGCACGGTGAACGCCGACAGCTGGCTGAGCATCGACGTGCCCAAGATGGTCACGGACAACTTCCGCGCGGAGCCCGGGCCGGCCGGCTGGGCGGTCGCCGGGTACTCGGCGGGCGCGCACTGCGCGGTCAAGCTGGCCGTGGCCCACCCCGACCGCTACCGGGCCGCGGTGAGCCTGTCCGGCTACAACGACCCGATCGGCGAGCGGAACTCGCTGACGGCGCAGAACCCGGCCGTACGCGCCCGCAACAACCCCTATCTGCTGCTGAAGAAGGCCCCCATGCCGCCCAGGATCGCGCTCTACGTCTCCGGCGAGTCCGGCGACGGCTACCAGGCCGGCGTGGCCCTGGCGTCGGTGGCCAGGGCGCCGACGACGGTGCACGTGGTGTTCCTGCCGCGCAGCGCGGGCGGGCACACCCTGGCGCTGTGGCGGCCCCAGGTGCCGGCCGTGTTCCGCTGGCTGACCGTGCAGATGGGCCAGAGCCGGATCGGTGACGCTACTCCTCCGTCACCGTCGACCGCCGGTTCCAGGCACGCGGCGCTCGCCAGTGGAAACGCATCGCCAGCAGCCGCAGGACGAAGGCGGTGAGCGCCGCCAGCCCGCTGGTGAACGGATTGAGCGCGCCGTAGCGCAGGCACAGCGCGACCAAGGCGGCGCCGACGATCGCCGGGACCGCGTACAGATCGCGGTCCCAGCGCAGCAGGGAGGGGACCTCGTTGGCGAGCACGTCCCGCAGGACGCCGCCGCCGACCGCGGTGGCCAGGCCCAGCGCCGCCGACGCGGTCAGGCCGAGCCCGTAGGCGTACGCCTTCGTCGTCCCCGCCACGCAGAACAGGCCGAGGCCCGCCGCGTCGAAGACGTTGACCGCGACCTGGATGCGCTCCACCTGGGGGTGCAGGAAGATCACCAGCAGGGCGGCGAGCAGCGGCGTGCTGAAGTACCCGAGGTCCGTGAACGCGGCCGGCGGCACGGCGCCGATGACCAGGTCGCGGAACAGCCCGCCGCCGAGCGCGGTGACCTCGGCGAGCACGGCGATGCCGAAGACGTCGAAGTTCTTGCGCACGGCCAGCAGCGCACCCGAGATCGCGAAGACGAAGATGCCGACGAGGTCGAGGGTGTGCTGGACGGACGGGCCGAAGAGTTGCTGGAACACCCGGACATTCTCACCCGGGGTGGAACGCGGGTCCGGCGCGGTCGGGCGCGGGACCGTCCCCGCACGCGCCGGACGGGAGGGCGCGCCCCGCGCACCCTCCCGTCCGGTCCTGCGGCGGCCTCGGCCGGCCGCCCCGCCAGGTGTCCCTAGGCGTCCTTCGACCGCGGCGTCTCGTCCGCCGCCGCCTCACCGGCGGCGTCACGGGCGGCCTCCTGGGGCTCGTCGCCGGAGGTCTCCCGGGACTCGCCCTCGGGGGCGTCCGCCTCGGAGTCCCCCGCGCCCGACGCGGACGCCTCCGCCGGCTCCGCGTCCGCCTCGGCGGGCTCCGCCACGGTCGCCTTCGCGGTCACCGCGGCGCCCTTCTCGGCGCCCTTGTCCGCGGTCTCCTCGGAGTCCTTGTCGGCGCCCTTGTCCGAGGTCTTGTCCGCAGAAGCCCCGGCAGATGCCTGCGCGGACTCCTCGGCGGGCGCGTCCGCGTCCTGGTCCGAGACCGCCGCCGCGACCGCGGCCGACGTCTCCGCCGACTCCTCCAGGATCGCGTCCGGGACGAGTTCCCCGGCCTCCTTCGCCGCGGACAGCAGGACGGTGTCCTGCGGCGCCTGGTCGGCGAAGTTCTCCGGGTGGTGGCAGGCGACACGCTGACCGGGCCGCAGCTCCAGGAGCTGCGGTTCGGTCGTGCGGCAGATCTCCGTGGCCTTCCAGCAGCGGGTGTGGAAGCGGCAGCCGCTCGGCGGGGCGATCGGCGAGGGCACGTCGCCCTTGAGCAGGATGCGCTCGCTCTTGGCGTTCCTGCGCTTCGGGTCCGGGATCGGCACGGCCGACATCAGCGCCTTGGTGTACGGGTGCATCGGCGCCTTGTACAGCAAGTCGCGGTCGGCCAGCTCCACGATCTTGCCGAGGTACATCACCGCGATCCGGTCCGAGACGTGCCGGACGACCGAGAGGTCGTGCGCGATGATCACATACGTCAGGCCCAGCTCCTGCTGGAGGTCGTCGAGGAGGTTCACGACCTGCGCCTGGATCGACACGTCGAGGGCCGACACCGGCTCGTCCGCCACGACCAGTTTCGGGTTGAGCGCGAGCGCGCGGGCGATGCCGATGCGCTGGCGCTGACCGCCGGAGAACTCGTGCGGATAGCGGTTGTAGTGCTCGGGGTTGAGGCCCACGACCGACAGCAGCCGCTGCACTTCCTTCTTGATGCCGCCCTCGGGCGTCACACCCTGGAGCTTGAAGGGAGCGCCGATGATGGTGCCGATGGTGTGACGCGGGTTCAGCGACGAGTACGGGTCCTGGAAGATCATCTGCACGTCGCGGCGCAGCGGACGCATGCCGCCGACGCCGAGGTGCGTGATGTCCTTCCCCTCGAACTCCACCTTCCCGGCGGTCGGTTCGAGCAGCCGGGTGATCAGCCGGCCCATCGTGGACTTGCCGCAGCCCGACTCCCCCACCACGCCGAGGGTTTCACCGGAGCGCACCTCGAAGTCGAGGCCGTCGACCGCCCGCACCGAACCGACCTGCCGCTGCAGCAGGCCCTTCTTGATCGGGAAGTGCTTCTGCAGCCCGGTCACCTTGAGCAGGACCTCGCCGGGTGCGGCGCCCTTGTCCAGGGTGGCCGTCCCCGCGGTCCGCGCCCCGGCGCTGTCAGCGTCGTCGCTCTGTGCAGGGATGCTCACTGCGTTGTCCTCTGCGTTCTCACTCACAGCTTCGGCGCAATCTCTTCGGTCCAGATCCGCTCCCGCTGCTCCTGCGACATATGGCAGGCGGCCCAGTGCCGGCTGCCGACCTCGGTCAGCTCGGGGCGGACCGTGCGGGTGACGTTGTCCTTCGGCACGTCGGCGTACGGGCAGCGCGGGTTGAAGGCGCAGCCGGACGGGACGTTGATCAGGGAGGGCGGGGAGCCCTTGACCGGGATCAGCCGCTCCTGCTGCTCGCGGTCGAGGCGCGGCATCGAGCCCAGCAGGCCCCAGGTGTAGGGGTGGCGGGGCTCGTAGAAGACCTTGTCCGCCGGGCCCCGCTCGATGCAGCGGCCGCCGTACATCACCAGGATGTCGTCGGCCAGTTCGGCGACGACGCCCAGGTCGTGGGTGATGATGACGACCGCGGAGCCGAACTCCTTCTGCAGGTCCCGGATCAGGTCCAGGATCTGTGCCTGGACCGTCACGTCCAGGGCGGTGGTCGGCTCGTCCGCAATCAGCAGCTCGGGGTTGTTGACCAGCGACATCGCGATCATCGCGCGCTGGCGCATACCGCCGGAGAACTCGTGCGGGTAGCTGTCGACCCGCTTGTCGGGCTGCGGGATGCCCACCCGGTCGAGCATCTCGACCGCACGCCGCTTGGCGGTCTTCTTGTCGACGTCGTGGTGGATCCGGTACGCCTCCACGATCTGCTGGCCGATCGTGTAGTACGGGTGCAGCGCGGACAGCGGGTCCTGGAAGATCATCGCCATCTGCCGGCCGCGCAGCTTGCGGACGTGGTCGGGGTCGGCGGACAGCAGCTCGGTGCCGTCCAGCCAGATCTCGCCGGAGATCTGCGCCTTGCGCTTGCCGTACTGGCCGGCCGTGTGCAGGCCCATGATGCCGAGCGAGGTCACCGACTTGCCGGAGCCCGACTCGCCCACGATCCCGAGGGTCTTGCCCTTCTCCAGCTTGAAGCTGAGCCCGTCGACGGACTTGACCAGGCCGTCGTCGGTCGGGAAGTGCACCTTCAGGTCGCGTACTTCCAGGAAGGCGGTGCTGGGCGAGGCGGCGGTGGGCTCGCCCACGGCCGCTCCGCTCTTGCTGAGGTCGGTCATGCGAGCCTCACTCGGGGGTCGATCACGGCGTAGAGGATGTCCACGACCAGGTTGGCGATGAGCACGGCGAGCGAGGTGATCAGGACGACGCCCAGGATGATGGGCAGGTCCTGGGTCTTGATCGCGGTCAGCACCTCCCGGCCGAGGCCGGGCAGGTTGAACGTGCTCTCGGTGAGAACCGCGCCGCCGATGAGGGCCCCGAGGTCCATGCCGAGCATGGTCAGGATCGGCGTCATCGTGGAGCGCATGGCGTGCTTGCCGATGACGGTCTGCTCCCGCAGGCCCTTGGCGCGGGCGGTGCGGATGTAGTCCTCGCCGAGGATCTCCAGCATGGTGGCCCGGGTGATCCGGGCGTACATCGCCGCGTAGAGGAAGGCGAGGGTGATCCACGGAAGGATCATGCCGCCGAACCAGCCGCCGAAGCTCTGGCTGAGGGGCACGTACTCGGCCTTGAACCACTTCAGGCCGAAGGCGAAGACCGACAGCGCGATCATGCCCGTGAAGTAGATGGGGAGCGAGACACCGGACAGAGCGATGACCATCGCGCCGCGGTCCCAGATGCTGCCCCGCTTGAGCGCGGAGAGGACACCCGCCGCGACACCGACGACCAGCCACAGCACGGCGGCACCGAGCGCGAGACCCAGGGTCACCGGGAAGCGGTCGGTGAGCACCGGCCAGATGGCCTGCTCGGTACGGAAGGAGTAGCCGAAGCACGGCGCGGCGCAGTGGGTGACGTCACCGCCGGCCGCGTAGGTGCGGCCCGCGAAGATGCCCTTGAAGAACTCCCAGACCTGGGAGTAGATCGGGTCGTTCAGGCCCAGCTTCACCCGTACGGCCTCGACGGCCGCGGGATCGGCCTGCTTGCCCACGAAGCTCGTGGCGATGTCGACGCCCGCCCACTTGGGGACGAGGAAGAAGATGCCGAAGACCACCAGGATGATGACCACGAGCATCACTGCGGCGGCGAACAACCGCCTGATGAGGTAAGCGAGCACAGCTCTCGGCCCGCCGCGGGCCGCGGGCCACCGGTGGGGCTTTCCCACGCCTTGTGGGCGGTGGGGGACCTCCGGTGGCCCGCGATCACGCGTCGCCGGCCTTCACCTGCCTTTCGTGCCGTACGGCGGGTGTGCCGGGTTACTTCGGGTTCTTCAGACCGAGGTTGACGAAGTCGTACATGCCGCTGTAGCCGTCGGACGTGTAGACGTTCGCCAGGTTGCTGGAGCGCCAGTTGATGAACTTCTCGAACACGAAGGGCAGGTAGTAGCCGCCCTCCATGACCTTGTGGTTGATCTCCGTGGCGATCTTGGCCTTGCCCGCGTCGTCCAGCGTGTCGACGTAGTCGTCGAACAGGCCGTCGATCGCCTTGTCCTTGATCAGAGCGTAGTTGTTGTTACCGCTCTCCAGGATGTAGTTGCTGTTCCACAGCGGCAGACCGTAGCCCTGGACGGACGGGAAGTCCGGGCCCCAGCCCATGATGATGATGCCGTAGCCCTTCTTCTTCACGTTCGAGGGGCTGCCGATGATGCCGGTGGTCTGCGAACCGTCGTACTGGTCGATCTCGACGTCGATGCCGACCTTCTTCAGCGACGCCTGCATGGACTGAGCGGTGGCCACCTCGACCGGCTTGTTGTTGCGGACGGCGATGGTGGTCTTGAAGCCGCTCGGCTTGCCGCAGGCCTTCAGCTCTTCCTTGGCCTTGGCGGCGTTGCCGCTCTTGTTGGCGCCGGCCAGCTCGTACGGGTCGTAGCTCTGGCCCTCGGAGCCGGGCACCGCCGGGGGCAGCATGTTGGTGCCGATGTCACCACCGGCGAGCGGGCCGCCGCGGGCGGTCTGCAGCGACACGTGGTCGGCGCCGTAGATGACGGCCTTGCGGCAGTGGATGTTGTCGAACGGCTTCACGCTCTGCGGGAAGACCGCGTAACGGATGTAGCCGGAGACCGGGTTGTCCAGGTTGCCCTTGTGCTGCTTCAGGGCGGTGGTGCGGCCCTGCGGGGACATACCGGTCTGGTTGATGTCCAGGTCCAGGTCACCGTTGATCAGGCGCTGGTCGAGCTCGTTGGCGTTGGTGAAGAACTTGACCGTGATCTTGTCCGGGTACGCCTTGCGGACCGGGTCCGAGGACTGCTTCCACTCGGTGTTGCGGACCAGCGTGAGGTCCTTGCCCGGGTTGTAGGACTCGAACTTGTACGGGCCCGAGGAGAACGGGTGCAGCTGGTACTTGGACTTGGTGTCCTTGTCCTGGCGGACCGGGGAGGCCGAGGTCAGGGCCAGCATCTCCTCGAAGTCCGAGTTGGCCTTCGGCAGGTGGAAGACGATGGTCTTGTCGTCGGGCGTCTCGATCGCCTTCAGGCCGAGCTTGTCCGCGGACTTGTCCTTGTACGGGCCCTGGTACTCACCCTTGGGGTCGAGCACCTCCTTCAGGTACGTCGGACCGCCGGAGAGCACGTCCTGTGCCCACACCCGCTCGATGCCGTACTTGACGTCCTTCGAGGTGATCGGCTTGCCGTCTTCCCACGTGATGCCGTCGCGCAGGGTGTACGTGTAGGTCTTGCCGTCGTCGCTGACCTTGGCGACACTGGTGGCGAGGTCCGGTGCCACGGAGGCGCCGTCCTTGCCGGGGGCCGGCTTGTTCGTGACGAGCTGACGGCTGTAGTAGCGCGAGAAGTTCCACATGAAGCCGTAGTAGCCGCGGGTGGTGTCCCACGAGTCGGCGTCCTGGGCACCGCCGAACTTCAGCGTGCCACCCTTCTTGGCCAGCGAGGCCTGGGCGACCTTGTTGTTCGCGGCGTCGAAGCCCGCGGCGCCGTTCTTCGAGCCCTTGTCGCCACTGTCGTCGCCGCCGCCGCACGCTGCCGTGGTCAGCAGCGCGGCGACCACGGCGGCAGCGGCCATGGCCTGCTTGCGCCGCCCTGAGGTGCGTTGGGTAGTCACGATCTCGGATCCTCCGGATGGATTTGATGAGAGATCCCGTGAATGAGCCACGGGTCGCTTGGGGTACGGCAGTTCAGCGGGAGCCCTTCGGGTCAAGCGCGTCGCGCACGCCGTCGCCGAAGAGGTTGAAGGCAAGAACGGTGATGAAGATCGCCACGCCCGGGACCACCATGTACATGGGGTCCGAGTCGTAGTAGTCGATCGCGCTCGAAAGCATCTGCCCCCAGGAGGCCGTGGGCGGCTTGACGCCCACGCCCAGGAAGCTGAGTGCCGCCTCGGTGAGGATGTTGGTGGGGATCATCATCGTCGTGTAGACGATGATCGGCGCGACCAGGTTGGGCAGCAGTTCCTTGAACAGGATGTACAGCCGCCCGGCGCCCAGCGATCGGGCGGCCTCGACGTACTCCCGCTCACGCAGGGACAGCGTCTGGCCGCGCACCACGCGTCCGATGTAGGGCCAGCCGAAGAAGCCGATGACCAGGATCATCACGAACACGCGCACGCTCGTACCGGTCAGCCCCAGCATGTCGCTCGGCATGACGGAGACGAGGGCGATGATGAAGAGCAGCTGCGGGAAGGCCAGCAGGCCGTCCATGACCCGGCTGATGACGGAGTCGACCCAGCCGCCGAAGAAGCCCGCGAGGATGCCGAGGACGGTGCCCAGGATCACGGCCACGACCGCGGACAGGAAGCCGACCAGCAGCGAGATACGGGCGCCGTAGAGGATGCGCGCGAAGATGTCGCGGCCGTTGACCGGCTCTACGCCCAGCAGGTGGTCCCCGCTGATGCCCCCCAGTGAGCCGGTGGGAGTGCCGAACAGCGGGTCGATCAGGTCCTCGTGGTAGACGTCGGGGTCCTGCCCGACGAGACTCGTGATCACCGGCGCGAGCAGGGCGATCACGATGAGCGCGAGGACCACGATGCCGCCCGTGAGGGCGAGCTTGTCCCGCTTGAGGCGTTCCCAGGCGATCCGCCCCAAAGAGCGTCCCTGGACGGCCTTGGCGCCGGCGCTGACTACCGCCGCTTCCTCGGCCGGGCTCGGGGCCGCTTCCGCGGTCGGCTCGTGCAATGGTGCCGTCATCTGGCAGGGACCCCTCTCAACCGGCGGTAGCCGGCCCGCACTTGCCGCTGTGGCGGCATGATCAGTCCGTCGTACAAAGGGGCGACAGGCCCCTGCTGCGGGAGTCTTCAATGCTTGGGCGATCTGCTGCCAGACTTGACGGCGAATGGATGCGTAAACGTGATGCTGTCTGGAGGGTTCCGTTATCCGGACAGTGGGTAACGGGGTTCGGACGTGGAGGAGTTGGACCAACGGGACGGAGTGGGACGTTCCGGCGCGCTCTACACGCGAAGACCCGCTGCTGTCACTCCGTCACCCGGCTCACCGCCCGCCCGCGACGGCATCGCGTCAGTACCTGCCCTGGACCGGCGGATAGCCGTACCCGGCGGCCGGTGCGGGCGGTTGGGCGGCATGCGCCTCACGGTCGTAGAAGGGGCGGGCGGCGGCCCGCATCCACATGACGACCGGGTCGTACTCATCGGTCATCGCGACGGTCGCGACCGGCAGGCCCTCCGGGACGGCGCCCATCGACTGCTGCATCATCGCGCGCACCGAGTCCACCGCGGACGGCGAAGTGTCGTACACGTCAAGGCCGATGGCGAGGTACGGCGACCCGAGGGCGGGCTGCACCCAGGCCCGGCGCAACGAGCGTACGGCCGTGGTGCGGTGGGCGTTCTGCGCGAGCAGGGCGTAGAACTGCGGGATCTCGATGCCGGGTTCCGACAGTCTGAGCGGGCCGGCCGGCTGGCGGTCCAGGCCCGTGGCGATGCGCCGCAGATCGAGCCAGGGCACGCCGACGCCGCCGCCCGGCGCGTGCGGGTTGAGCCAGAGCCCGTAGTGGTCGGGGTAGAGGGTGCGGGCGACATCGACTCCGTCGACCACCTCGTACGAACGGTTCCAGCCACTGGCGGAGAGTTCCTGGGCGGAGGTGACGCAGGGGACGTAGCCGTGGCCGTCGATCTCCATGTTCCCGTACTGGGCGTCGGGGGAGCCGGACTGACCGTGCCACAGCAGCATCCAGACCTGGCCGGAGCCGGGGGTCGCAAGCGCGCGCAGCAGCGCCTCGTAGGCGTCGTAGCGCCCGGGCGTGACCTGGCGCAGCGTGTGCTCGACGCTGCCGCTGAGGCTCGCGCTCACCTGACTTACCGCCTCTTCTTCGAGTACCCCGCATTCGCCACACAGCTTAAGCGCCCCACCCCCACCCGACCGTGCCCATCAACCCCACATCCCGGCAGCGCCCCACAGGGGCGCGAGGCTGTATCACCATGCGGCTCCGCCGCGATGGGGGTCCCCCTGTTCGAGCGAAGCCGAGAACTTGGGGGAGCGACCAGCCACAACGAAGCCGCAGACGAAACGACCGCGTAGAAAACGGCCCACCCAGCGGAGCGCTACCGTTCGTAGAACGGCCGCACATTCGTCCTGAGCCACTCCCCCACCGGATCCTCCGCGACATCGAGCAGGACCAGGTTGACCGGCCACCGCACCGGAACCTCCGCGAGAGCCTGCCCCAGCGCCTCCAGCGGCAGCGCACGCAGATCGCCCTCCCACTGGGTGAGTTCGACCCCCACGAACAGCACCGGATCCGCCGTCTCGATGGCCGCGAGGCACCGACGGGCCGTGCGGACCACGCCGATCGCGGCGAACTCGGCGGAGGCGGCGGACAGGAAGTCGACCGGGTCGTCCTGCCAGTCGGGTTCGAACAGCCGGACCCGGCCGCCGCCCGCCGGTCCGTCCAGCTCGGTGCGCCCGGCCCGGCACAGTTCGGCCACCGCGTCCGGCGGGAGCGGGGCGCCGACCACACCGCCCGGGTTGACCGCGATGCCGACCTGCGGGGGCAGCCCGCGGGCGAACTCCACGGCGGGTGCGATGGTGTACGACATGTGGGAGCCGACGACCTGGCGGAACTGCTCCTCCGAGGTGAAGACCGGCACATGGACCTGACCGTCGATGTCCACGGTGGGCAGGTCGAGGGGGCCGCTGTGCGGGCCGCCGCCGCTCGGCAGCGGGATCCACAGGAAGCTGCGCCCGAGGACTTCGATGATCCGGCCGCCGGCCGACGGGACGCCGAGCGAGGCCGAAAGCACCTCCTCCAGCTCGTTGCCGGGCCATCCGCCGTGCGGGTGGGGGTGCGCCTGTGCCGGGAAGTCCATCTGCCTACCGCCTGCTGGGAACCGCTGCTGTGGCTGAAAAGGCTAACGGGTGGCGGTGCCGACCCTTCACCGTGCGAAGCCGATCCCGTGCAGCACGTCTGCCGCGTCCCGGTCCAGGAGCACCGCGGAGCCGCAGCCCCCGGGCAGTTCCCCCCGTTCGACCGCGCGCAGCAGCCGGGCCGCCGATCTGCGGTGGCGCAGGAAGGCGTGGCGGGAGACGCCCCGGCCGCGTTCGCGCTGCCCGTCGAGCGCGGTCGTGGGCGGCACGTCGAGGAGGATCAGGTGCAGGGTGCCGCCGCGGCGGCGGGCCTCGCGGGCCAGCCAGCCGCGCACCCAGGACTGGGTGCCGCAGTCGTGCACCACGACGCCCTCGCCGGTGCGCAGGGCGCGGCGCAGCGCGGCGTAGTGGGCGAGGCGTACCAGCGGGCGGTACAGCGCGTAGGGCAGCAGGCGCGGGACGCGGGCGTCCCAGCGGTCCCGGGTGTCCTGGGAGTCGATGCGGATGCCGTCAACCGCGCGGTCCATCAGGGTCGACTTGCCGCTGCCGGGCAGGCCGGTGACCACGGCCAGGTCGTGGCGGCCGAAGACGAGCGCGTAGGGGCTGCGGCCGGCCCGCTCGCGCAGGTCGCGGACCACCGGGGCCGCCGGGCGGTCCGCGCAGCGCTCGGCGGCGGGGGCACCCGGCTGGCCGGGTAGTGCGAGGCCCGTGGTCGTGGCGTACGCCGTGGTCCTGTTCACCGTGATCGTCCTCCCCTTGGGTCCGGACATCCCCATCCCCGTCGAGTGTAAAGAGAAGGTAATGCGTGGTGTCTCACGGTGTCGTGCGCGTTCTGCCACAGCCCGGTCACGGATCCGGCCTGCCGTGCGGCGGCGATGCGTGCAATGATGAGCCCGCCAACTGCATACCGGCCGCTTGAATCCGCGCGGGAGAGTTCCCAGCAGCCCTGCTGGGACGCCGAAGGAGCAAGTCCCTCCCTTGAATCTCTCAGGCCCCGTTACCGCGCGGGCGAGGCACATCTGAAAAGCGGGCCGCTGTCCAGTGGCTCCACCCAAGGTGCAAGCCGTGACCACGCGGGTGGTCAGGGCGAACCTCTCAGGTTCCGATGACAGATGGGGAGGATCCACCTCGCCTTCCCCACGCCCTGGGAGACATCCGTCCGATGAGCAGTACCGAACACTCAACGCTGCGGCACACCGCGCTGGACGCGCTGCACCGCTCGCTCGGTGCGACGATGACCGACTTCGCCGGCTGGGACATGCCGCTGCGCTACGGCTCCGAGCGTGACGAGCACACGGCCGTACGCACGAGGGCCGGCCTCTTCGACCTCTCCCACATGGGGGAGATCGGGGTGACCGGGCCCGGGGCCGCGGCCCTGCTGAACTTCGCCCTGGTCGGGAACATCGCCTCGGTCGGTGTCGGCCGCGCCCGCTACACCATGATCTGCCGGTCCGACGGCGGCATCCTGGACGACCTGATCGTCTACCGGCTCGCCGAGCAGGAGTTCCTGGTCGTCGCGAACGCCGCCAACGCCCAGGTGGTGCTCGACGCGCTGGTGGAGCGCGGCGCCGGCTTCGACGCGCAGGTACGCGACGACCGCGACGCCTACGCGCTGATCGCCGTCCAGGGCCCCGAGTCCCCGGGCATCCTGGCCTCCCTCACGGACGCCGATCTGGCGGGTCTGAAGTACTACGCGGGCCTGCCCGGCACCGTCGCCGGGGTGCCCGCGCTGATCGCCCGTACCGGCTACACCGGCGAGGACGGCTTCGAGCTGTTCGTGAAGCCGGAGCACGCCGTGCAGCTGTGGCAGGCGCTGACCAAGGCGGGCGAGGGCGTCGGCCTGGTGCCGTGCGGCCTGTCCTGCCGGGACACGCTGCGCCTGGAGGCGGGCATGCCGCTGTACGGCCACGAGCTGTCGACCTCGCTCACCCCCTTCGACGCCGGGCTCGGCCGGGTGGTGAAGTTCGAGAAGGAGGGCGACTTCGTCGGGCGCGAGGCGCTGCTGGCGGCGTCCGCGCGCGCTGAGCAGAACCCGCCGCGCGTGCTGGTCGGCCTGGTCGCCGAGGGCCGCCGGGTGCCGCGTGCCGGGTACCCGGTCGTCGCGGGCGGCGCGGTGATCGGCGAGGTGACCTCCGGGGCCCCCTCCCCCACGCTGGGCCGGCCCATCGCGATGGCGTACGTCGACGCGGCGCACGCGGCGCCCGGCACGGCGGGCGTCGGCGTGGACATCCGGGGCACCCATGAGCCGTACGAGGTCGTGGCGCTGCCCTTCTACCGGCGGCAGAAGTAGAGACTGAACCCGCAGGGCGCCCAGCGGCCCCGGCCCGCTGTGATGCCGGGCACACCACCCCGCTCACCTGCGCCTTCCGCCCTCCCCCCGTCATCAGCACTGTCTCGCGTACAGGAGAATTCAGGTCATGAGCAACCCCCAGCAGCTGCGCTACAGCAAGGAGCACGAGTGGCTGTCGGCCGCCGAGGACGGCGTCTCGACGGTCGGCATCACGGAGTTCGCGGCCAACGCGCTCGGCGATGTCGTCTACGCCCAGCTCCCGGAGGTCGGCTCCACGGTGACCGCGGGCGAGTCCTGCGGTGAGCTGGAGTCGACCAAGTCGGTGTCCGACCTGTACTCCCCCGTGACCGGTGAGGTCACCGCCGTCAACGAGGACGTCGTGGACGATCCGTCGCTGGTCAACTCGGCCCCCTTCGAGGGCGGTTGGCTGTTCAGGGTGCGCGTCGCCGAGGAGCCGTCCGACCTGCTCTCGGCCGACGAGTACGTCGCCTTCACCGCCGGCTGAGGAGTCGATGACCACATGTCGCTGATGAACACCCCGCTGCACGAGCTGGACCCGGACGTGGCCGCCGCGGTCGACGCCGAGCTGCACCGCCAGCAGTCCACCCTGGAGATGATCGCCTCCGAGAACTTCGCGCCGGTCGCGGTCATGGAGGCGCAGGGCTCGGTCCTCACCAACAAGTACGCCGAGGGCTACCCGGGCCGCCGCTACTACGGCGGCTGCGAGCACGTCGACGTGACCGAGCAGATCGCCATCGACCGGGTCAAGGAGCTGTTCGGCGCCGAGTACGCCAACGTGCAGCCCCACTCGGGCGCCTCCGCCAACCAGGCCGCGCTGTTCGCGCTGGCCCGGCCCGGCGACACCATCCTCGGTCTGGACCTGGCGCACGGCGGCCACCTGACCCACGGCATGCGGCTGAACTTCTCCGGCAAGCAGTTCGACGTGGTCGCCTACCATGTCGACGAGGCCGGTCTCGTCGACATGGCCGAGGTCGAGCGGCTGGCCAAGGAGCACCGCCCGAAGGTGATCATCGCGGGCTGGTCGGCCTACCCGCGGCAGCTGGACTTCGCGGAGTTCCGCCGGATCGCCGACGAGGTGGAGGCGTACCTGTGGGTCGACATGGCCCACTTCGCGGGTCTGGTCGCCGCCGGTCTGCACCCCAACCCGGTGGAGTACGCCGACGTCGTCACCTCCACCACCCACAAGACGCTGGGCGGCCCGCGCGGCGGCATCATCCTCGCGAAGAAGGACTTCGCGAAGAAGCTGAACTCGTCCGTGTTCCCCGGCTTCCAGGGCGGCCCCCTGGAGCATGTGATCGCCGCCAAGGCGGTCTCGTTCAAGATCGCCGCCTCCGAGGAGTTCGCGGAACGCCAGCGCCGTACGGTGGAGGGCGCCCGGATCCTCGCCGAGCGGCTGACCGCGCCGGACGTCCGCGAGGCCGGTGTGAGCGTGCTGTCCGGCGGCACCGATGTGCATCTGGTCCTGGTGGACCTGCGCGCCTCCGAGCTGGACGGGCAGCAGGCCGAGGACCGGCTGCACGAGGTCGGCATCACCGTCAACCGCAACGCCGTCCCGAACGACCCGCGCCCGCCGATGGTCACATCGGGCCTGCGCATCGGTACGCCCGCGCTCGCGACCCGCGGTTTCTCGGCCGCGGACTTCGCCGAGGTCGCGGACGTCATCGCCGAGGCGCTGAAGCCGTCGTACGACGCGTCCGCCCTGACGGCACGGGTGCGGGCGCTGGCCGCCAAGCACCCGCTCTACCCCGGCCTGGGCCAGTAGTCCCGCCGTACGGGGTGCCGCACCCGCGCGTCACTGGGCGCGGCACCCCGTCCCGCACCACCAGCTTGGAGGAGTCACCGTGGCCATCTCGGTGTTCGACCTGTTCTCGATCGGCATCGGCCCGTCCAGCTCCCACACGGTCGGCCCGATGCGCGCGGCGCGCATGTTCGCCGCCCGGCTGCGCAACGAGGGCCTGCTCGGCTCCGTGGCCTCGGTCCGTGCCGAGCTGTACGGCTCGCTCGGCGCGACGGGCCACGGCCACGGCACGCCGAAGGCGGTGCTGCTCGGCCTGGAGGGCGCCTCGCCCCGGACGGTGGACGTGGAGGGCGCCGACCAGCGGGTGGCGGGCATCCGGGAGTCGGGCCGGCTGCGGCTCCTCGGCGAGCACGAGATCGCGTTCGACGCGGACGCGGACCTGGTGCTGCACCGCCGCAAGGCGCTGCCGTACCACGCCAACGGCATGACCCTGTGGGCGTACGACGCCGGGGGCACCGATCTGCTGAGCAAGACGTACTACTCGGTCGGCGGCGGCTTCGTCGTCGACGAGGACGCGGTCGGCGCGGACCGGATCAAGCTGGACGACACGGTGCTCAAGTACCCCTTCCGCACGGGCGACGAGCTGCTGCGCCTGACCCGTGAGACCGGCCTGTCGATCTCCTCGCTGATGCTGGAGAACGAGCGGGCCTGGCGCACCGAGGAGGAGATCCGCGCGGGCCTGCTGGAGATCTGGCGGGTGATGCGGGAGTGCGTGGCGCGCGGCCTGTCCCGGGAGGGCATCCTGCCGGGCGGTCTGAAGGTGCGGCGCCGGGCCGCCGTGTCGGCCCGCCAGTTGCGCGCCGAGGGCGATCCGCTCGCGCACGCGATGGAGTGGATCACGCTGTACGCGATGGCGGTGAACGAGGAGAACGCGGCCGGCGGGCGGGTGGTGACCGCCCCGACGAACGGCGCGGCCGGCATCATCCCGGCGGTCCTGCACTACTACCTCGACTTCGTGCCCGGCGCCGACGAGGACGGCGTGGTCCGTTTCCTGCTCGCGGCCGGCGCGATCGGCATGCTGTTCAAGGAGAACGCGTCCATCTCCGGCGCCGAGGTCGGCTGCCAGGGCGAGGTCGGCTCCGCCTGCTCCATGGCCGCCGGTGCCCTCGCGGAGGTGCTGGGCGGCAGCCCCGAACAGGTCGAGAACGCCGCGGAGATCGGCATGGAGCACAACCTCGGCCTCACCTGCGACCCGGTCGGCGGCTTGGTGCAGATCCCGTGCATCGAGCGCAACGGCATGGCCGCCGTCAAGGCGGTCACGGCCGCCCGCATGTCGATGCGCGGCGACGGCCGCCACCACGTCTCCCTCGACAAGGTCATCAAGACCATGAAGGACACCGGCGCGGACATGTCGGTCAAGTACAAGGAAACGGCCCGCGGCGGCCTGGCGGTGAACATCATCGAATGCTGACACCGCGGGCCGTGCCCCCGGCCACGGACGGGCCGCCGGGGGCGGTTCGCTGTACCACCGGCGGTTTCCGGGGCGGGCGTTGTGGGGTTCTGCGGCGTAAGTCCCTTGTGCGCGGGGGTGGCGGGGTGGGGCGGGGGGCATAGAGGAGTCAACTCCTGTCACCCCACTGACGTCTGAGGGAGTCCCCGCATGTTGCACGGCATCGATGTGAGTGCGTATCAGTCCTCGTCCTATGAGACGGACGGCGTCTCCTTCGTCTTCATCAAGGCGACGGAGGGGCGTTCGTACGTCAACCCGAAACTCAGTGCCCAGACGAAGCGGGCCCGTGACGCGGGGCTCGTCGTCGGTTTCTACCACTTCCTGTGGCCCGGCAACATCGGCGCCCAGGCCGAGTACTTCGTCCGGCACGCCCCTGAGAAGGCGGGCGACATCCTCGCCGTCGACTGGGAGACGACGAGCGAGGGGACGCACGCGAGCAACGCCGAGAAGGACCTGTTCATCCGGAAGGTGAAGGACCTGCGGCCGAGCCACCAGGTGGTGCTCTACGCCAACCGCCACTTCTGGCTGAACGTCGACACCACCTCGTACGCCGGCGACGGTCTGTGGATCGCCGACTACGTGAGCGCGGGCGAGCCCCGCATCAAGGCGAAATGGCGCTTCCACCAGTACACCAGCGAACCGCACGACAAGAACGTGGCGGCCTTCGCGGACAAGGCCGCCCTGCGGGCCTGGGCAGGCAACGGCTGACCGGCGAAGGTCCGCCACGCCGGGATGCGGTCGCGATCGGTACGCCTGAGCAGGTCCAGTGAAGTCCGCTGCGGTTCGACAGCCAACGGCATATCGCGGCGCATCCAGCGGAGCGTCAGGCGCGGAAGTCCGCCGGCCGCTCCGGGGACGCCTCGGCGAGGGCCTTGCGAACCGCCTCGGCGCCCGCCCGCAGCCCGTACACCGGGGTGCCCGGCTGCTGCCGCCAGGACTCGTCGATGCCGCCCGCGTCCACCGTGTCGAAGCCGAGTTCGTCGATCAGGTCGCGCACGGCCCGCTTGGCGGCCTCGTCGTCGCCGGCCACCGGGAGCGCCATGCGGTCGGGGTCGCCGGCCGGGCGGTGGCGGTCCAGGATGTCCTGGGCGTAGGTGCCGTTGAACGCCTTGATCACCGGGTGGCCGATCTGCCGCTCGGTCCAGCGGCTCTCGGTGATCCCGTCGTCCTCGATGCCCGCGATCCGGCCGTCCCGCTGCGGATAGTAGTTGCCCGTGTCGATCACGGCGACGCCCTCGGCCGCCCCGTCGAGCAGTCCGGACGGCAGGTCCGGTACCGCCCGCACCGGGACCGTGACCACGACGACCTGCGCGCCGCGGGCCGCCTCCGCGGCCGGGACGGGCGTGGCGCCCGTCTCCCGGGCCAGCTCGGTGAGGGTGTGCGGGCCGCGGGAGTTGGCGACGGACACGTCGTGGCCGAGGGCGGTGAGCCGCCGGGTGAGGTTGCCGCCGATGTTGCCCGCGCCGATGATGCCGATCTTCATGACAGACCCTCCATGATCAATGCGTGCGCATGCGTTGAGGAGCGTCAACCCGGGCACTGCGCGGACTATTCCGGACCGCGCGGCAACCAGGTGATTCCGGTCGGCACCGCTCGTGATCAGTGCTCTCGTGGCCCGCCGAACGGGTCCTCCAGCTCCGCGCGCAGGACGTTCGCCGCGGTCTCGGCATCGCCGTCGGCGATCGCCCGGGCCAGGGCCGCGTGGGCGTCGTCGGCGGTGTTCGGGTCCTGTACGCGCTGCCCGGTCAGCGCCAGCAGGTCGACCAGGCCCTCCCGCAGCACGGGGGTGAACTCGGCGAACAGCTCGGCGAGTACGGGGTTGTGCGCGGCGTCGACGACGGCCGCGTGGAAGGCGATGTCGGCGTCGACGAACGCCCGGTCGTCCGCAGTGGCGGCGGCCCGGCGGCCGTCGAGCGCGGCCCCGATCGCCGCCACGTCCTCGGGGGTACGCCGGGCGGCGGCCAGCCGGGCCGCGTGCACCTCGACGGCCATCCGGACCTCGTAGACGTCGCTCACCGCGGCCCGGCGCAGCCGCGTCGGCCAGTCCTCGACGGGCTGTGTCGCCACCACGAACACGCCCGCGCCCTGCCGGGGCCGCACCAGCCCGGCCCCGGTGAGCGCGCGCAGCGCCTCGCGGACGGTGGAGCGGCCCACGCCGAGTTCCCTTGCGAGGGTGGTCTCACCGGGCAGCCGGGTGCCGACGGGCCAGTGACCTGCGGCGATCTGCTCACGCAGACGGGCGGCGGCCTGTTCGACCAGCGGGCTCGGGCGGACGGGACCTAGGGCCATGGAGTGTCACCAACTCGTCGGGGGCGTGGGGCCCGCAGCCGGGGGGCGTCGGGTCGCACTGAAGATTCTCACTTGTCTGAGGACCTGAGGAATGGCTAGCGTATCCCGCATGACGCTTCGCGGTCTGCTTCTCCTCGGCTGCCGCGGCGGGGCCTGACGCGACCGGCACCCCGCCGCGGGGCCGCCGTGCCGCCGGTCACCGTCCGACCGAGCCGAAGGGCACCACCCGACGATGACCACCGTTCTGACTCCCGGCTGGAATCCCCAGCGCCCCAGCCCCATGCCGTACCACCGCTACCGTCCCTACGACCGGCGCGTGCACGTCCCGGCCGGCGACCGGTCCTGGCCCTCCGCGCGCCTGACCCGGGCGCCACTGTGGGTTCCCGTCGACCTGCGCGACGGCAACCAGGCGCTGGCCGAGCCGATGGACACGCCCCGCAAGCGCCGCTTCTTCGACCTGCTGGTCCGGCTCGGCTTCAAGGAGATCGAGGTCGGCTACCCGTCGGCGAGCCGCACCGACTTCGACTTCGTACGGCACCTGGTGACCTCCGGGGCCGTCCCCGACGATGTCACCCCGGTCGTGTTCACCCCGGCCAGAGCGGACCTGATCGACCGCACCTTCGAGGCGATCGAGGGGATGCCGAGGGCCGTGGTCCACCTGTACTTCGCGACCTCGCCGGTGTGGCGCGAGGTGGTGCTGCGCCGGGACCGGGCCGGGGTGCGGCGGACCGTGCGGGAGGCGGCCGGGCACATGGCGCGCCGGGCCGGGGACAGGGCCGGCGTACGCTTCCAGTTCTCGCCGGAGACCTTCAACCTCACCGAGCCCGACTTCGTCCTCGAACTGTGCGACGAGCTGACGGAGTTGTGGGACGCGAGCCCCGACCGCCCCGTCACCCACAACCTGCCCGCGACGGTGGAGATCGCCACCCCGAACGTCTACGCCGACCAGATCGAGTACGTCCACCGCCAGTTGTCCCGCCGCGACTCGGTGATCCTGTCCGTGCACCCGCACAACGACCGCGGCACCGGTGTCGCCTGCGCCGAACTGGCCGTGCTGGCGGGTGCCCAGCGCGTGGAGGGCTGTCTGTTCGGCAACGGCGAACGCACCGGTAACGTCGACCTGGTGACCCTCGCACTGAACCTCTACGCCCAAGGGGTCGACCCGATGGTCGACTTCGGCGACATCGACGCGGTACGGGAGACGGTCGAGCACTGCAACCGGCTGCCCGTGCACCCCCGCCACCCGTACGCGGGCGAACTGGTGCACACCGCCTTCTCCGGCACCCATCAGGACGCGATCAGCAAGGGCCTGGCCCGGCACGCCCGCCGGGCGGCCGAGTCGGGGGTACCGGAGCGGCAGGCGCCCTGGTCGGTGCCGTATCTGCCGGTGGACCCCGCTGACCTGGGCCGCTCCTACGAGGCCGTGATCCGGGTCAACTCGCAGTCCGGAAAGGGCGGTTCGGCCTACCTGTTGCGCACGCGGCACGGCGTCGACCTGCCGGAGCGGATGCGGAGCGAGTTCGCGGGCCTCGTCCAGGAGATGGCGGACGCCGACGGGCGGGAGGTCACCCCGAAGGAGCTGTACGACCTCTTCCGCGCCGCCTACCTGGACGACGGCCCGCTGCGGCTCAAGTCCTGGTCGAGCCACCGGGAGGCGCCGGGCAGCGACCGGTTCGTCTGCGCCCTGCGCACCGGCGCGGACGACATCGCCGAGCACACGGGGACCGGCGCCGGCCCGCTGGCCGCGTTCGCCGACGCACTGGCGGGCGCCGGGTACCCCGTCGAGGTCCTGGAGACCGCCGCGAGCGGGCCGTTCGCCTTCGCGGAGTGCCGGGTGGCCGGCCGGACGGTGTGGGGCGCGGGACAGGACGACTCGGCGGCGGCCGCCGCCGTGCTCGCGGTGCTGTCCGCGGTGAACCGGGCGGTGCGCCGGTGATCGTCCTGCGTGCGGAGGACGTACAGGTCGTGCGCGACGGCCGGCCGATCCTCCAGGAGGTCTCACTGACCGTGCGGGCGGGCGAGCACTGGGCGCTGCTCGGCGCCAACGGTGCCGGCAAGTCCACCCTGCTCGGCCTGCTCGGCGCCCTCACCCATCCGACGCGCGGCACGGTGGAGGTGCTGGGCCGGCGTCTCGGCCGGGTCGACGTGCGGGAGCTGCGGTCGTACGTGGGACACGTCGATCCCCGCCATCCGCTCACCGAGCCGCTGACCGTGCGCGGTGTGGTGCTGACCGGGCTCACCAACTCGGTCGCGCCGCTGCCCCGCTGGCGGCCGACGCCGGAGCAGGAGGCGCGGGCGGACCGGCTCATCGAGACGCTGGGGCTGGCCGACCACCGCGAGTCCCGCTGGCCCACGCTCTCCCAGGGGCAGCGCGGCCGGACCCTGATCGCACGGGCGCTGATGCCCGAGCCACGGCTGCTGCTCCTGGACGAGCCGGCCACCGGCCTCGACCTGCCGGGCCGGGAACAGCTGCTCGGTGCGCTGGACGCGCTGCGCCGGGAGCATCCGCGGCTGGCGACGGTGCTGGTCACCCACCATCTGGAGGAGCTGCCGGCCGGGACCACGCACGCCCTGCTGCTGCGCGACGGACGCAGTCTGGCCCAGGGCCCGGCCGAGGACGTGCTCACCGGCGACCGGCTCGGCAAGTGCTTCGACCTGCCGCTGGTCCTGGCACGCCACGGCGGCCGCTGGAACGTGCGCGTCGAGCGCCCGGCATGACAGCGGGGGGCGCCCGGCCGGGCGCCCCCCGCTCCGCTCATGTCACTTGTTCAGGTAGGCCCAGAACTCGTCGAACGACAGCACCTTGTCGCCGTTGAGGTCGCGGGTCTTGATGACGGCCTCGGCCACCGCCTCGGTGACGTTCCAGTCGCCCCCCTGGGCCAGGGCGGTCTTGAACTCGGCGGCGGTGATGAACCCGTCGCCGTCCGCGTCGATCCGCTCGAAGTGCTTGCGTGCCTCGTCGATGTCCGCCACCGATCCGCCCCTTATTGTTCGTGTTTCTCGTGCCGTGTCGGCGTAGTGCCGCGGGTCAGGTTAACCGCCCGCCCGCGCCCGGAGCGCGGTGACCACCCAGGCGAACTCCTCCTGGTGCCGCGGGGGCTCCTGGTGTCCGGCGACGGCGGCGGCCAGTTCGCGGTAGCGGGCGACCTGGGCGCCGAGGTCGATGCGGCGCAGCACCGCCGCGTGGTCGGCGCCCTCGCCGAGCAGTTCGGTCAGTACGGCGTCGGCCTCCGGGCCCTCGGGCGCAACGCCGCGCGCCCGGGCGGCGCCGACCAGGTCGACCAGGCGCCGGAAGAACCACAGGGACGCGCCGGCCGGGGTGTCCGGGCCGCGGTCGGCCGCGTTGACCTCGATGTTCCGGCGCATCGCGGCCCGGAAGCCGGGGTCCTGGAGCAGTTCGGCCAGCTCCACCCAGGCGTCGACCTGGGCCGGGGTCGGATCGTCGGGCAGGTTCACCCCGGTGTGCCGCATCCGCTCCCGGATCGCGGGGTCGGCGGTGTCGAGCCCGCGGAAGGTCTCCTCCACGAACTCGTCCACGATCCGCTGCCGTTCGGCGGCCGACAGCCGCGCCAGTTTGTTCATCAGTGTCATCTCCTCTGCGGTCGAGCCGCGTCGGGCCACGGTCGACAGCACCGCGCGGGTCACCTTCAGCGAGCGGATCTGGGCGTCGAGGGCCGCCACGTGCGCGGCGGCGACCTGCGCCACCGTTCGCTCGCCGGAGAGCACGTCCCGCACCTGCGCCAGGCCGAGGCCCAGTTCGCGCAGGGTGCGGATCAGCTCAAGACGGGCGGCGGACGCGGCGTCGTAGAGCCGGTAGCCGCCGGCCGAGCGGGTCACCGGGTCGAGGACGCCCTCGTCGGACCAGTAGCGGATGGTGCGCACGGTCAGTCCGGTGGCCCGGGCCAGCTCGCCGATGGTGAACAGGCCGCTGCCGTCGTACGGGCGGTCTGGGGGGTGGCCCCGCGGGGGGTGCTGCATGTCTGCCAGTCTGGGCCTTCCAGTGGGTGGAGACTCAAGGCGAGCCGGGAGTGCGGGCGTGACGAAGACCCTGCGGGACATTCTCGACGCGGCGGCCCGGGGAGTCTTCCCGCCGGACGACGGCGGCACGACCGTGGTGCCGCAGCACGCGCACCGCCACGCGGGTGTGATCGCCTTCACCGCGCACGCGGTGGTGTTCACGGACGAGGACGAGGGGTGGGTGCGCGGGGCCCTCGACGCGGTCGGCTGCGATCCGCTGGCCGCCGCCGTGCATCCGCGCTTCCTGGCGGACTTCATGGCGCGCACGGGACGCGCCCACGACACGGTCGACGCGCTGCTGGTCGGCGCTCCGCTGCCGGGCGGGCCGCCGCTCGCGCTCCGGGAGGTCACGGACCTGGGTCATCCCCGGATCGGCTACGCCCGCGAGCGCCGCGACGGGGTACGGGCCTGGGCGGCGGACGGCGGGGTGGTGGTGCTGGGCCGCGGGGTGGCCGGACGGTTGGAGGTGTCCGTGGAGGTGGACGCGACGGCGCGCCACCGCGGGCTGGGACGGGACCTCGTGGCGGCGGCGCTGCGGCTCGCCGACGAGCCGGTGTGGGCGCAGGTGTCGCCGGGGAACGCCCGCAGCCTGCGGGCGTTCCTGGCGGCCGGCTACCGCCCGGTGGCCGCGGAGGCGCTGCTCAGTGCCACGGCTTGTAGTGCGGATTGCTCCGGCACTCGTTCATGATCTCGGTCTTGGTGGTCTTGTCGACGGGGCAGACGCCGATGACGTACTTGCGCTGGATCCCGCCGGGGAAGGCGACCTCCACCTGGTCGGCCCATTTGTGGGTGTCGCCGATGGTCTGGTTGACGTCGATGCCGCCGGGGGCGTCGATGTAGTAGTTGTAGCCGGACTTGTACCAGGTTTTGTACAGGTCGTGGTCGTAGGTGGTGGAGACGTACGGCGAGGGCTGGTTGACGAGCACGTACTTCTCGATGTCGTACTGCCCGTTCACCACGTCCTTGGGCCGAAAGCCCTCCTCGAAGACGACGGACGGGGCGCGGCTGTCGCTGCGGTACAGGGTGCCGCAGGCGGTGCGCCAGGCCGGCGTCGGGGTGATCCGGCCGATGTCGACGCGGCGGTCGGCGGCCGCCTCGATCGGATTCTCGAACCGGGGGCAGACCGGGGCGGCCCCGGCGGCTGCCCGCACGGGGGTGGAGGCGGCCGGGGCCGCGGCCGTCGTGGCGAGGACGGCCGCGAGACAGAGGGCGGCGGCAGCGGCGCGGCGCCGCGGGCGAGTACTGGTCATGGGGGGTGACGATCCCGGTTCCCGGGCCGTGCGGCCGGGACCGTCACCCCATCGGGGGCGTGTCCAACTGGCGGCTTTTCAGCGGAAGATGCCGGTGTGTCCGAGCGAGTAGCGGCCCGGCTGTGGATAGACGGCGAGTCCGTGCGGGCCGCTGCCGACCTTGATGCGGGCCAGCTGGGCGCCGGTGCGGGTGTCGATCGCGTACACCTCGGAGTGGTAACGGCCGGACAGCCACAGCACCCTGCCGTCCGCGGAGACGCCGCCCATGTCGGGGCTGCCGCCGCCGGGCAGGCGCCACTTCCCGGTGAGCTTGCCGCGGCCGAAGTCGAACAGGGAGATGGTGCCCTCGCCCCGGTTGGAGACGTACATCACGCGGGAGTCGCGGCTGACGTAGAGGCCGTGGGCGCCCTTGCCGGTGGCCAGGAACCGCGGCTTGCCGAAGGTGTCGCCGTCGAGGATCCACATCCCGTTGGCCTTCATGTCGGCGATGTAGAACAGCTTGCCGTCGGGCGACATCTTGACGTCCTGGGGCATCGCGCCCTGGAGCGGCAGCTTCTGCTGCGCGACGACCTCCATCCGCGCCGTGTCGACCTTCAGCAGTTCGCCGCTGAACTCGCAGGAGACGATGAAGTAGCGGCCGTCCAGGGAGAAGTCGGCGTGGTTGACGCCGTAGCAGCTGACCGGGACGGTCTTGGCGGTCTTCATGGTGTGCGGGTCGCGGAAGACCAGCTGGCGGTCGAGGGAGGCCATGACGACCGCGTACTTGCCGTCGGGCGTGAAGTAGAGGTTGTACGGGTCGTGCACGGGGACCGGCTTGCCCGCCTTGCCGGTCCTAGGGTCGATGGGGGTCAGGGAGTTGCCGCGGTCGTTGTTGACCCACAGCGTCTTCAGGTCCCAGGAGGGCACGACGTGCTGGGGCTGGACGCCGACCGGGATCGTCCCGATGACCTTGTACGTCTCCGGGTCGATGACGCTGACGGTGTTGGAGTTGGTGTTGGGGACGTAGATCCGCGACGGGAAGTCGTCGACCACCGGGGAGAGCAGGCCGGGGCGGTCGGCGGCGTAGACGTCCTTCGGGTCGAGCACGGGCGGCATGCCGGGCAGCCCGTCGCCCTGGTGCCCCGCCGACCGGCCGGGGACGGGCGCCTTGCTGGGGATCGCCGTGTCCGTGCGGTGCTCGGTGTCGCTGCACCCAGACAGCACGGACAGCGCGGACAGCAGGGTCAGGGTGGCAGCGGCGGCCAGGACGCGGGCCGCGAGGGTGGGTTGCATCAGCTCAGCAGCTCCGTGGTGGTGACCGCGTGCAGTCCACGGCGGTCGAGTTCTTGCAGTACGTCGGGGAGGGCGGCCACCGTGTCCGGGTAGCCGAAGTGCAGGCTGACCACCGATCCGGCGGTGACCTCGGTGAGGACCGTGCGGGTGACGGCGGCCGGGCCCGGCCGGGTGTGGTCGAGCGAGTCGACGTCGTACGAGAGCACGTGCGGGTAGCCCGCTGCGCGGGCCAGCCGCTCGACCAGCGGGGAGGCGGCCTGGGCCCGGGACGGGCGGAACCAGCTGCCGATCGAGCCGGTGAGCCGTTTCAGCCGGTCCGCGCAGCCGGTGATCTCGGCGCGGGCGTCGGCCTCGGGCAGGGTGTTGATCGAGAGGTGCCGCTGGGTGTGGTTGCCGAGGTCGTGGCCGCCGTCGAGGATGCGGCGGGCCATCTGCGGGTGCTCGTCCAGCCAGCTGCCGACGGCGAGCACGGTGACGCGGGCGCCGCGCCGTTCGGCCTCGGTGAGCAGGGCGCGGGCCAGCGCGGGGTCGCCCTGGCCGTGGAAGGTGAGGGCGATGCGGGGGTGGTCGCGCGGGCCGTGGCTGATCTGGGCGGGCTGCCGGGGGAAGGCCCGGGGTGCGGGTGCGGCTCGGGGCGTGGCCTTCGCGGGGGTGGGCGCGAGGGAGGCGGTGGGGCGCGTGGCGGCGGGCTGCCCGGAGCCCGCGGCGGACCCGCACCCGGCGGCGAGGACGCCACCGGTGACAAGCCCGGCGCCCGCGCGCAGGGCCCCGCGGCGGTCGGTCGTGGTCACGCACACCATTTAAAAGGCATGAGATACGAAAAAACGCTGATTGCGCCCATCGAGGGACAGTTCCCGGGTCGCGTCGCGCGGCGCTCCGCCGGTCGTCAGCGGTCGGTCACCTGCATCTCGAACCACGTCGTCTTGCCCCGCGGCAGCAGGTCCACGCCCCACCGGTCGGACAGCCTGTCCACGAGGAACAGCCCCCGGCCGCTGATGTCGAGCTCCTGCACCGGCATCAGACACGGCAGCCCGCGCGAGGGGTCGCGGACCTCCACCCGCATCCAGCCGCGACGACGGCGCATCCGCAGCCCGAAGACACGGGCGCCGGTGTGGCGCACGGCGTTGCCGACGAGTTCGGAGACGAGCAGGACGGCGTCCTCGGTGAGCTTCGGGGTGAGCCCCCACTGACGCAGGACCACGACCTGGGCGAGCCGCCGGGCGGTGGCCGCGGACTCGGGGCGGGACGGCAGCGGGACCTCTGCCTCGGCGGGGTTGCCGAACAGGTCGAGTACCTTGAGCGCCTGTTCGTCCTCGACCGCAGGCGACCAGCGCGCCGTGGTCGCACGGCCGTGTCCCCGCGGCTGTTCGATGCCCTCCAGCCCCGCCATGCCCCCATCATGGCCGCCCCGGGCGCCGTCCGTGGCCGTTCCGCGGGAATACGCCTCCGGGGAGCCTCCCTTGCATGGCATTCGTTCGGCATATGCCAAAGTCATGTCAGAGCCGATGGCGGCCTGGTTGACCTGCACAGACGGTTCGTTCCCGGGCAAGGGACAGGTCTCCTCGACAAGGCAGACTCAGGGCAGCCTCAAGGCTGCCACAGTCCGCCCCATCGAGGGACCCCGGATGAGACAGCGCGTCAATTGCAAGTGCTTTGGCGGGAGTTCTTCAGAGGAACGTTGCCTTGCCCGGGCCCTCCTCCACGAAGCTGCGCATGCCCCGCTCGCGGTCCTCGGTGGCGAACAGCCCCGCGAACCACGTCCGTTCGACGGCGAGCCCGGTGTCGAGGTCCGCCTCAAGGCCGGTGTCGATCGACTCCTTCGCCGCGCGCAGCGCGATCGCCGGGCCCCGCGCCAGCCTCGCGGCCCAGGCGTGCGCCTCGGTGTACACGTCGGCGGCCGGAACCACTCGGTCCACCAGGCCGATGGCAAGCGCCTCGTCGGCCCTGACCTGGCGGCCCGTGAAGATGAGGTCCTTCGCCTTGGCGGGGCCGACCAGTCGCGGCAGCCGCTGGGTGCCGCCGGCGCCCGGGATCAGACCGAGCAGGATCTCCGGCTGGCCCAGCTTCGCGTTGTCGGCGGCGATGCGGTAGTCCGCGCACAGCGCGAGTTCGCAGCCCCCGCCGAGCGCGTAGCCGGTGACAGCGGCGACCACCGGCTTGGGGATGCGGGCCACGGCGGTGAAGGAGTCCTGGAGGCCACGGGCGCGCAGGACCATCGCGGCGTGGTCCATGGCGCGCATCTCCTTGATGTCCGCGCCCGCCGCGAACACCTTCTCGCCGCCGTAGAGCACCACGGCGCGCACGTCGTCGCGGCGCGTGACCTCCTCGGCAAGCTCCCTGATCCGGTCCTGCACGGCGACGTCCAGCGCGTTCATCGGCGGGCGGTCGAGCCGCAGCGTGCCGACGCCTTCGGCGACTTCGAGATGTACGGTCATGCTCCGCAGGTTAGCGGCCGTTCACACCCCACGGGCCGCCGATACACCACCGAGGAGCAACTGGCGGGCCCCGAGGCGGGTATCTCAGGGGCAGCTGACCGCTCTCAGCTCCGCGACCCGGGCCGCGGTGCGCCCTGTCGGCGACGCGCTTTCGGCAGGCGCGCGGGAAGCACGTACCGTCCTCAGCCTCCTGCTCGCCGAGGTCGACAGCAGTCTCGCTCGGCATGGTCACGCCTCCACGGTCATGGTGATCCGTCTCACCCCCGTGACCGTAGAAGCCCGCGCGTCGGGAGGGCGGTCATGGTGTGCCGTTGGTGTGCCAGGTGCGCCACAGTGCCGCGTAAGCGCCGCCGGCCTTCACCAGTTCGTCGTGCGTGCCCAGTTCGGTGAGCCGGCCCTCCTCCATCACGGCCACCCGGTCCGCGTCGTGGGCGGTGTGCAGACGGTGGGCGATCGCGATGACGGTACGGCCCGCCAGCACGGCGGCCAGGGCACGCTCGGTGTGCCGCGCGGTCGCCGGGTCCAGCAGGGCCGTGGCCTCGTCCAGGATCAGTGTGTGCGGGTCGGCCAGCACCACCCGGGCCAGGGCGAGTTGCTGGGCCTGGGACCCGTCGGTGGCCGTACCGCCGGGTCCCAGCCGGGTGTCGAGGCCGTCCGGCAGCTCGCGCACCCAGGCGTCGGCGCCCACCGCGGCCAGCGCCGCCCACAACTCCTCGTCACCGGCCGCCGGTTCGGCGATCCGCAGATTGTCCCGCACCGTGCCGAGGAAGACATGGTGCTCCTGGGTGACCAGCACCACCTGCCGGCGCAGCCGCTCCGGCTCCAGACCCGCGATCGGCACCCCGCCCACCGTCACCGTGCCCGCGCCCGGCGCGTCGACGCCCGCGAGCAGCCGGCTCAGCGTGGTCTTGCCCGCGCCGGACGGCCCGACCACCGCCAGCCGCTCACCGGGCCGCACCGTCAGATGGACCCCGCGCAGCACCTCCCCGCCCCGCTCGTAGGCGTACCGCACCCCGGACACATCGATCCGGTCGTCCGCCGGGGCCGGCGCGCCGCCGTCCGGCACCGACCGCGGCGCCCCGGCCAGCCCCTCCACCCGGGCGAACGACGCGTTGCTGCTCTGCAGTTGCTCGATCCGCAGCAGGATCTGGTCCAGCGGCTCGGCGAGCTGCCGCAGATACAGCGCCGCCGCCACCACCGCGCCGAGGCCCACCGCCCCGCGCGCGTGCAGCACCCCGCCGACCAGCAGCACCCCCGCCACCGGGATCGTGTACGACACATCGACGGCCGGGAAGAACACCGTGCGCAGATACAGCGTGTACAGCCGGGTCCGCCGGGACGTCTCCAACGCGTCCCGGCTCGCCGCGATCCGCCGCTCCTCCAGGCGGAACGCCTCCACCGTGCGGGCCCCGGCCGCGGTGGCCGCGATGATCTCCGCGACCTGGGAGGTGGCCGCGCCCTCGGCGAGATAGCCGTCCCTGGCCCGGCGCAGATACCAGCGCAGCGCGCACCAGATCGGGATCGTCCCGAGCACCCCGAACAGGCCGAGCAGCGGGTCAAGCGCGAACACGGCACCGACCACGAACAGGGCCTGTACAAAGGAGACCAGCAGTTCGGGGCCCACGTCGCGGAGCGTGGTGCCGATCGCGGCCACGTCCGCGGTGCCGCGCGCGGTGAGGTCTCCGGTGCCGGCCCGCTCCACCGTCGACGCGGGCAGCGCGAGCGTCCGGTCGACGAACTCCTCACGGACCCGGGCCAGCGTCCGCTCCCCGAACCGGTACCCCACGTACCGGGCCCAGCGCGCCAGCAGCAGCTGGGCCAGCGCGCACACCAGGATGCCGGGCGCCAGCCGGTCCACCACCGCGGCCCCGGCTCCGGCCCGCACCTCGTCCACGATCCGGCCGACCAGCCACGGCCCGGCAAGTCCGGCCGCCGCGGCCAGCGCGTTCAGCAGCAGCGCGGCGGCGAAGGACCGCCCGTCGGCCCGCACCAGCCGCACCGTCGCCCGGCGTACGTCGGCCCGCCCGGCGACCGGCAGTTGACCCGTGTCCGGCGTCACCGCACGACCTCCTCGGCGGCGTTGTCGCGAGCCACCAGGGCCCGGTAGCCGGGCTCGTCCGCGAGCAGCGTGCGATGCCGTCCGGTGGCCGCGACCTTGCCGTCCACCAGGTAGTGCACGGTGTCCGCGCGGTCCAGCACCAGCGGCGAGGTGGTGGTCACCACCGTCGTACGGCCGGTGCGCGCATCCCGCAGCCGGCGCGCCACCGTGGCCTCCGTGTGCGCGTCCAGCGCCGATGTCGGTTCGACCGCGAGCAGCACCTCCGGGTCCGCCAGCAACGCCCGGACCAGCCGCACCCGTTGCCGCTGGCCGCCCGACAGGCTGCGGCCCTGCGCCGACACGGCCGAGTCGAGCCCGTCCGGCAGGCCCTGCACGATGTCGTCGGCGGCGGCCGCGTGCACGGCCCGCGCCAGCGCGGCGTCGTCGCACTCCCGGCGCCCGGTCACCACCTCCCGCAGCGTTCCCGCGAACAGGTCGGCCTCGTTGTCGCAGACCAGGATCCTGGAGCGCACCTCGGCCAGCCGGATCGCGTCGAGGCGCACCCCGCCCCAGGTGGCGGCGGACGGCGCGAAGCGGCCGAGGCGGTCGACCACGGCCGCGGCGTCCGCGGGCCGGGCGGCGACCAGCGCGGTCAGCCGCCCAGGCGGCACCCGCACCCCCGACTCGGGATCGACCAGCAGGGCCGGCTCCGCCGGGCCGGGCCGGGTCCCCTCGTCCGGCTCCGGGTCGAGCCGCAGCAGCGCCACCACCCGGCGCGCGGCCACCACGCCCCGGCTGAGCTGATAGCCCATCTCCACGAAGAAGGCCACCGGACCCACCAGCACCGCGACATAGCCGTACACCGCCACCAACTCGCCTACGCTCAGCTCGCCCGCGGCGGTCATCCGGGCCGCGAGCCAGGTCACCACCGCGAGGAACAGGGTGGGCAGGCCCACCCCGAGCGCCTGCACCCAGCTGGCCACCGCACCCACCCGGTAGCCCTGCGCCCGCAGCCGCCGCGAGTCACCCCGGAACGCGTCCGCGAACAGCCCCTTGCCGCCGAGTCCGTTGAGGACCCGCAGCCCGCCCGCCAGATCGCCGATGCGCGCGGTCAGCACGCCCTGCCGCTCCCGGTACGCGGTCTCCGCCGCCTGCAACCGCACCGTCAGCGGACCCGCGACCAGCGCGATCACCGGCATCCCCAGCAGCACCACCGCGGCCAGCAGCGGTGAGATGGACAGCAGCACCCCGGCCACCACGACGTAGACCACCACGGAGCCCACCCCGGGCCCGACGACGGTCAGCGACTGGGCGATCGTCTGCACGTCGCCGACGCCGACCGTGACGATCTCCCCGGCCCCGGCCCGCCGCGGCAGCGCGGCCCCCAGCCGCACCGCGTGCCCGACGACCACCTTGACCGTGCGGAAGTTGGCGTCCATCCGCACCCGTGTCATCGTCCGGTGGCGCATGATGCCCAGCCACGAGTTGACCGCCCCGACCAGGAACAGCACCACGGTCCACACGGCCAGCGCGCCCAGGTCACCCGCGATCAGACCGTCGTCGACCGCCCGGGCCATCAGATACGGCGTCGCCGCCATCAGCACCAGCCAGACGCTGCCCAGCAGCGCCCCGGCCAGCGACCGGCCGGGCTGGCACCGCACCAGCCACCACAGGAACCGCCAGCCGCCGCGCGTGTCGGGTGTCCCGGGATCCTCGTACGCGTCGATCATCCATGCTCCCCGTCCGTTCCGGTGTGCCGAGTGCTCCGCTGGTTGTGCCGCTCTGTGCCGTCAGTTGTCTGCGGCGGCGTTGTGGCTTGGCGCGCCCGCGCGGCGGAGCCGCATATCGAATACAGCCCCGCGCCCCTTTGGGGCGCCGCGTGCCGTCAGTCGGGTGCGGCGGCGTCGTGGCTTGGCGCGCCGTTCCTCGCGCCCCTTCGGGGCGGTGTCCAACCGCGGCGGTCGCTGTCAGGCCAGGCTGTCCCGCCAGGCGCGGTGGAGGTTTGCGAAGCGGCCCGTTCCGGCGATCAGTTCGGTGGGTTCGCCGTCCTCGACGATCCGGCCGTGCTCCATGACCAGCACCCGGTCGGCGATCTCCACGGTCGACAGCCGGTGCGCGATCACCACGGCCGTACGGCCGCGCAGCACCGTCGACATGGCCCGCTGCACCGCCCGCTCCCCGGGCACGTCCAGGGAACTGGTCGCCTCGTCGAGGATCAGTACGGCCGGGTCGGCGAGCAACGCCCTGGCGAAGCCGACCAGTTGACGCTGGCCGGCCGAGATGCGGCCGCCCCGCTTGCGTACGTCCGTGTCATAACCGTCCGGCAGCGCGTCGATGAACTCGTGCGCCCCGATCGCCTTCGCCGCCCGCTCGATGTCCTCACGGGTGGCGTCCGGGCGGCCGATGGCGATGTTCTCGGCCACCGTGCCCGAGAACAGGAACGACTCCTGCGTCACCATCACCACCCCGCGGCGCAGTTCGGGCGAGGACAGCTCCCGCAGGTCCACCCCGTCGAGCAGGACCCGGCCGTCGGAGGGGTCGTAGAACCGGGCGAGCAGCTTGGCGAGGGTCGACTTGCCCGCGCCCGTCGAACCGACCACGGCGACCGTCTGACCGGCCGGGATCGTCAGGTCGAAGCGGGGCAGCACCTCCCCGCCGGTGCGGTAGGCGAACCGGACGCCGGCGAAGACGACCTCGCGGCCGGGGCGGCCCTGCGCCGACTGCTCCGGCAGTGCTCGGGGCGCGGCCGGCTCAGGCACCGACGGGGTCTGCGCCAGCAGGCCCGCGATCTTCTCCAGCGAGGCGGCGGCCGACTGGTAGGAGTTGAGGAACATGCCCAGCCGGTCGATGGGGTCGTACAGGCGGCGCAGATACAGCACCGCCGCCGCGAGCACGCCGAGCGCCAGCGAGCCGGACGCCACCCGGGCGGCGCCCCACAGCACGATCACCGCGACCGCCGTGTTGGCGACCAGCCGGGAACCCACGACATAGCGGGCCATCTCCAGCAGGGCGTCGCCGTTCGTCCGTTCGTGGCGCCGGTTGAGCACGTCGAACGCGGCGTCGTTCGCGGCCTCCCGGCGGAAGGCGCGCACCGGCCTGATGCCGTTCATCGTCTCGACGAACTTCACGATCACCGCCGCGATGGCCGTGGAACGGAGCCGGAACACCCGCCCCGCGCGCCGCTGGTAGAGCCGTACCAGCAGATACAGCGGCACGAAGGAGGCCACCGCGACGGCGCCGAGGCTCAGGTCGAGCCAGAGCAGCATCGCGGAGATGTACACGAAGGACAGGATCACCGTGATGAGTTCCTGAAGCCCCTCGCTGAGCAGTTCGCGCAGCGATTCCACGTCCGCGGTGGAGCGCGAGATGAGCCGGCCCGAGGTGTACCGCTCGTGGAAGTCGACGCTCAGCGCCTGCGCGTGCCGGAAGATGCGGCCGCGCAGGTCGAGCAGCACGTCCTGGTTGACGCGCGCGGACGCCTCGATGAACGCGAACTGGAGGCCGCCGGAGAGCAGCGCGCACAGCAGATAGCCGACGCCGACCGCGATCAGCGGGCCGTGCTCGCCGCGGCGGAGGGCCGGTACGGCGCTGTCGATGGCGTACGCCACCAGCAGCGGGCCGGCCTGCACGGCGGCCTGCTGGAACAGCAGCAGCAACGTGGTGACGGCGACGCGGGCCTTCAGCGGGGCGAGCAGCGAGCGCAGCAGGGCGGCCGTGGCACCCGGCGGCGCGGGCAGCACGTCCCGGTCGAAAGGATCCAGGGAGTCCTGCGGCCGGGCCGGAGCGGCAGCCGCGTCCGGCGGGGTCACGGACCCGGAGGCGGCGGGCGGCGGAGCCGACGAGGCGGGAGCGGTCATCGAGGGTCCTCCACTTCCGTGCCCGGTACACCGGCGGCCCGCGGCGCACCGCCGCGTCCGTCCGCGTTCCGTCCGTCACCCGCGCCGGATCCGGGCCGTTCGCCGGCGGTGTGCTGTCCGGTCCGGCCGTCGGGCCGGTCCGCGGTTCGCCGGCCCGACAGCCGGCCTGCTGGTTCCCCGGCCGCGCCGGGTGCCGGCTCTTCGCCGGACATCAGGTGGGCGTACTCCGGGTGGGTGCGGAGCAGTTCGTGGTGGGTGCCGACCGCGGCGATGCGGCCCTGGGAGAGCAGGGCGACCCGGTCGGCGAGCAGCACCGTCGAGGGGCGGTGGGCCACGATCAGCGCGGTGGTGTCCGCGAGGACCCGGCGCAGCGCGGCCTCCACGGCGGCCTCGGTGTGCACGTCGAGCGCGGACAGCGGGTCGTCCAGCACAAGGAAGCGCGGGCGGCCCACCACCGCCCGGGCGAGCGCGAGCCGCTGCCGCTGCCCGCCGGACAGGCTCAGCCCCTGCTCGCCGACCTGGGTGTCCGTGCCCTGCGGCAGGGCGTGCGCGAACTCGGCCTGCGCGACGGACAGCGCCCGCTCCAGGTCCGCCCGGCCGGCACTGCCGTCGCCGCCCATGAGTACGTTCTCCCCGACGGACGCGGAGAACAGCGTCGGTTCCTCGAACGCCACGGCCACCTTCGCGCGCAGTTCCTCGCGGGGCATGGCGGTGATGTCCCGTCCGTCCAGCGTGATCCGCCCGGAGGTGACCTCGTGCAGCCGGGGGATGAGCGCCGTCAGGGTGGTCTTCCCGCTGCCGGTCGCCCCGACCAGGGCCATGGACTCGCCCGGGCGGATGTGCAGGTCGATGCCGTCGAGGGTGGGCGGGGAGCCGGGCGGGGCATCGGGATAGCGGAACCGGACGCCGTGGAACCGGAGTCCGGCGTCCGCCGTCCCCGGCTCCCGGTCGGGGCCGCCGGTCGGCCCCGGCTCCTCCACCCGGGCGTCCCGCGCCTCGAAGTACCGTTCCGTCGCCGTCGCCGCCTCCTGCGTCATCGCCAGCAGGAACCCGATCGAGTCCACCGGCCAGCGCAGCGCGAGCGCCGTGCTCAAGAAGGCGACCAGCGTCCCCGCGGACAGCTGCCCGTCCGCCACCCGCACGGTCCCCAGCACCAGCGCCGCGCCGATCGCGACCTCCGGCAGCGTCACGATGACCGCCCAGATCGCCGCCAGCAGCCGCGCCTTGCGCAGCTCCGTGCCGCGCAGCGTCCCCGACAGCTCGCGGAACGCCCGGGCCTGGCTGCGGTGCCGGCCGAACCCCTTGATGATGCGGATGCCGAGCACGCTCTCCTCGACGACCGTCGTCAGGTCGCCGACCTGGTCCTGGGCGAGCCGCGCCACAAGGGCGTACCGCCGCTCGAAGATCACGCAGGTCCATATCAGGGGCACCGCGGGTCCGAGGACGACCAGCCCGAGCAGCCAGTCCTGGGACATCATGATCGCCACACCGACCAGAATGGTCACGCCGTTGACCAGCAGGAACGTCAACGGGAAGGCGAGGAACATGCGCAGCAGCATCAGATCGGTGGTGCCCCGGGAGAGCAACTGGCCCGACGCCCAGCGGTCGTGGAAGGCCACCGGCAGCCGTTGCAGATGCCCGTACAGCTCGGCCCGCATCTCCGCCTCGACGTGCGACAGCGGCCGGGCCACCAGCCACCGCCGCAGCCCGAACAGCCCCGCCTCCGCGATCCCGAGCAGCAGCAGGTACAGCGCGCCCAGCCACACGCCCGCCGGATCCCGGTCGGCGACCGGCCCGTCCACCATCCACTTCAGGACCAGCGGGATCACCAGCCCCACGCAGGAGGCGACCACCGCGACGAACGCGGCGGTACACAGCCGTACCCGCACCGGGCGTACATACGGCCACAGCCGCAGCAGGGTGCGCACGGTGGAACGGTCGGGACGGTCCTTGGTGGTTGCATGTGTCGAGGGCATCACACGGAGCCTACGGACCCGCACCGACAACGCCCACCGAGTTTCAGCCGGGCTCCCCTCCGCCGTTGGTCCTACGACCAGCATGTTCACGGTGCGACGCACCTGGCGGCACGACGGGTCGCACAGATGCGCGCACGGGGCGTAAGGCCGCGCGGCGGACGTACGGCGGCACCCCACGGCCCGTCCGGCCGGGGTCACAGGACCCGCAGCAGCAGCACCGCCCGCTCCGGCACCGTGATCGCCGCACCGGCCGCGTGCACCACGCCCGGTGGCTCCGCCTGGTCCTCCCGGGAGGTGTCGACGACGACCTCGTAGCGGTCAGCCCACGGCGGTCCCGGCAGGACGAAGGGCGCCGGGCGGTCCCCGGCGTGCAGCACGGCGAGGAAGCTGTCGTCGAGGATCGGCGCGCCCCGCTCGTCGCGGCCCGGTATGTCACGCCCCGAGAGGTACATGCCGAGCGCGGCGGCGGGGGCGTACCAGTCGTCCTCCGTCATCTCCGTACCCCGCGCGGTGAACCAGGCCAGATCGCGCAGTCCGTCCGCCGAGTGGGCGCGCCCGGAGAAGAACGCGCGCCGGCGCAGCACCGGGTGCCGGTGGCGCAGGGCGATGAGACGGCACGTCAGTTCGAACAGCGCCCGCCAGCCGGGCTCCGCCGCCAGCGACCAGTCCAGCCAGCTGATCGGGTTGTCCTGGCAGTAGGCGTTGTTGTTGCCCTGCTGGGTGCGGCCCAGCTCGTCGCCGGCCACCAGCATCGGTACGCCCGTGGACAGCAGCAGCGTGCTGAGCAGGTTGCGTATCTGCCGGCGCCGCAGCGCCCGGATCCGCTCCTCGTCCGTCTCGCCCTCGGCCCCGCAGTTCCACGAGCGGTTGTCGCCGGAGCCGTCCCGGTTGTCCTCGCCGTTCGCCTCGTTGTGCTTGCGCTCGTAGGACACCAGGTCACGGAGGGTGAAACCGTCGTGCGCGGTGACGAAGTTGACCGAGGCGTACGGGCGGCGGCCGCCCCAGGCGTACAGGTCGCTGGAGCCGGACAGCCGGTAGCCGAGGTCGCGCATGTCCGGCAGCGCTCCGCGCCAGAAGTCGCGGACGGCGCCACGGAAGCGGTCGTTCCACTCGGTCCACAGCGGCGGGAAGGCGCCGACCTGGTAGCCGCCCGAGCCGATGTCCCAGGGCTCGGCGATGAGCTTGACCCGGCGCAGCACCGGGTCCTGGGCGATCACCGCGAGGAACGGGGAGAGCATGTCGACGTCGTGCATGGAACGGGCCAGCGCCGCCGCCAGGTCGAACCGGAAACCGTCCACGCCCATCTCCGTCACCCAGTAGCGCAGCGAGTCGGTGATCAGGCGCAGCACCTGCGGCCGTACGACGTGCAGGGTGTTGCCGCAGCCGGTGTAGTCGGCGTACCGGCGGGCGTCGTCCTGGAGGCGGTAGTAGCCGCGGTTGTCGATTCCCTTGAGGGAGAGCGTCGGGCCCAGTTCGCCCGCCTCCGCGGTGTGGTTGTAGACCACGTCGAGGATGACCTCGATGCCGGCCGCGTGCAGGGCGCGGACCATGCGTTTGAACTCGCCCACCTGCTCGCCGGTGGTCCCGGAGGCGGCGTAGGCCGCGTGCGGGGCGAAGTAGCCGATCGAGTTGTAGCCCCAGTAGTTCCGCAGGCCGCGGCGCAGCAGGTGGTCCTCGTGCGCGAACTGGTGCACGGGCAGCAGTTCCACCGCGGTCACGCCCAGCCGCACCAGGTGCTCGATCGCCGCCGGATGGGCCAGCCCGGCGTAGGTGCCGCGCAGTTCCTCGGGGATGCCCGGGTGCAGTTTGGTGAATCCGCGGACATGCAGCTCGTAGATGACCGAGTCCGCCCACGGTGTCTTGGGCCGGCGGTCGTCGGCCCAGTCGTCGTCATCGTGGACGACGACACCCTTGGGGACGAACGGCGCCGAGTCCCGCTCGTCGCGCACGGTGTCGGCGACATGCTGTTCCGGCCAGTCCCGCACGTGCCCGTACAGCTCCGGTGCCAGCCCTGAGGAGGCGTACTCGCCGTTCACCGCGCGCGCGTACGGGTCGAGCAGCAGTTTGGCGGGGTTCCACCGGGCGCCGGTCCACGGGTCCCAGCGGCCGTGCACCCGGTAGCCGTAGCGCTGGCCGGGCCGCACGCCCGGCAGGAAGCCGTGCCATATCTCGTGCGTCAGCTCGGTCAGCGCCACCCGGGTCTCCCGGCCGGTGTCGTCGAACAGACACAGCTGGACCGCCTCGGCCCCGCCCGCCCAGAGCGCGAAGTTGGTGCCGGCACGCCCCTCGGGGCCGGGCCGGAACCGGGCCCCGAGGGGCGTGGAGGCGCCCGGCCAGACGGCCGGTGCGGGCGGCGTCGGCCGCCGGGCGCCGCTCGTCGCGGCGGCCCGGCGGCCGTCCTGCCCGGCCCGTCCCTGAGCCGTCGCCCGCTGCTCGGCTGCGCTCGTCACCCTGTCGGCCCCTCTGCGTCGGCTCGTTCGCCCACGGGGGCGCACCCGGCCCGCGCCATGCGGCCGGGCGCGCCGGACCCCTCGGGCAACGGCGCGTCCGGCCGCATGACACGGCGCGCCCGCGGCGGCTCGCGCGGGCGCGGCGGCTCCCCATCTCGTCGTCCTCCCCCTGTTCTGCCCACAGCGTGCGTCGCACTCACGTTTCCCCAGGGCCGGGCCGTCGTTGAGTCACGCGTGAGGCATGGACATGGGCGCGCACGGCGCGCGACGGCCGCACTGGCCGCGGTGTTGACATGGGCAGGGCTGCTGGCGGGCGCCGCCGGCTGTACCTCGGGCGGCGCGGACGACCTCGGCATCGGCCGGTTGTTCGGCAAGCCGCCGACCCCCGAGGAGGCCATCCGGGTGACCCCGGACGACGGCGGCAAGAACGTGCGCCCCGGCGAACGGCTGCGGGTACGGGTGGCGAGCGGACGCCTGGAGTCGGTGCGGGTGGTCAAGCACCAGGACGCCCAGGAGAGTCCGGTCGCCGGGCACATCACCGGCGACGGCATGACCTGGGAGCCCGACGAGCGGGCACTGGCGCTCGCCGCCAAGTACACGGTGGACGTGGTGGCCCTGGACGGGCACGGGCGCCGCTCGGCCCGGCACACCGAGTTCACCACCCAGGTGCCGGCGGAGCGTTTCATCGCGTACATCACCCCGGAGAACCGCTCCACCGTGGGCACCGGGATGATCGTCTCGCTGAGTTTCAGCCGGGACATCGCCGACCGTGCCGCCGTCGAACGCGCCGTCCGCGTCACGGCGCGGCCCGCCGTCGAGATCCGCGCGCACTGGTTCGGCAAGAACCGCCTCGACTTCCGCCCCGAGCGGTACTGGAAGCCCGGCACCAAGGTCACCGTCGATGTGGCGCTGCGCGACGTCGAGGCAGCCCGCGGCGTGTACGGACTGCAGCGCAAGACGGTCGAGTTCACCGTCGGCCGCAGCCAGGTCTCGCTGGTCGACGCGGCGGAGCACACCATGGAGGTGCGGCGCGACGGCCGGCTGCTGTCCACCGTGCCGATCACCGCCGGGGCCCCGGAGACCACCACGTACAACGGGAAGATGGTGGTCATGGAGATGTACGAGGTCACCCGGATGAACGGTCAGACGGTCGGCTTCGGCGGCGAGTACGACATCCCCGACGTCCCGCACGCCATGAAACTCACCGACACCGGCACCTATCTGCACGGCAACTACTGGGCCCAGGACGCCCCCGGGGTGACCAACGTCAGCCACGGCTGCGTGGGACTCAGGGATGTCCAGGGCGGCAGTCCGAGCACGCCCGCGGGCTGGTTCTTCGACCGCACCCTCATCGGGGACGTCGTCGAGGTCGTCAACAGCGACGACGAGACCGTCGATCCCGGCAACGGCCTGAGCGGATGGAACATGGGCTGGAAGGAGTGGAAGGCGGGCGGCGCGGTCAAATAACCGGAAGGGGCAAGCGGTTGGGGTGGCCGACGGGCGGGCCGCGGCCGGCGGAAGTTGCGACGGAACGGTGACCATTGGCTGACACGAAGCTCAAAACCCTGCGGTTAATATGCGCCAGAGTGCGCGTGCGACGCACCGGGGCGGGGGCCTGACCAGGCCCGGCGGAGGGGAGAAGAGTTGAACGTGCGGCCGATATCGGGGGCGTCGGTTGACGCGCGGCGGCGGACGGGCAAGGGGGGTGGCGGGCGGACGCGGAAGGGACTGCCGGCGGTCATAGCCGGCGTCCTGCTCATGGCCGTCACCGCGTGCGGCGGTTCAGGGTCGGACTCCGGGTCCGGCTCCCAGGACGGCAAGGGCAAGGACTCCTCGACGCAGCAGAGCACGCAGTCGCAGGCCGTCGTCACCATCGCGCCCAAGGACGGCGCCCGGTCGGTCGGCACCAGCGGGGCCCTGAAGGTCTCCGCGGCCAAGGGCAAACTGACCGAGGTCGTCGTCAAGGACGCCAAGGGCAGGACGGTCGACGGCACCATCACCGGCGGGGGCTCCCGCTGGACGCCTTCCCGTCATCTGGCCGCCGCCACCGCGTACACGGTGCACGCGGTCGCCGAGGACTCCGCGGGCCGCAAGGCCGCCGAGGAGTCCCGCTTCACCACACTGACCCCGCAGCACACCTTCACCGGGTACTTCACCCCCGAGGACGGGTCCACGGTCGGCGTCGGCATGCCGTTCTCGCTGCGCTTCACCCGGGGCATCACGCACCCCGAGGACGTCGAGAAGGCCATCAGCATCACCACCGAGCCGGCCGTCGAGGTCGAGGGCCACTGGTTCGGCAACGACCGCCTGGACTTCCGCCCCGAGAAGTACTGGAAGGCCGGCACGAAGGTCACCGTCCGGCTCGACCTGGACGGCGTCGAGGGGCGGCCGGGCGTCTACGGCAAGCAGACCAAGACCGTGAAGTTCACCATCGGCCGCAACCAGGTCTCCGTCGTGGACGCCAAGAAGCACACGATGAAGGTCACCCAGGACGGCAAGGTCATCAAGACCATCCCGGTCACCACCGGCAAGCCCGGCTACGACACCTGGAACGGCCAGATGGTCATGAGCGAGAAGCTGACGGTGACCCGGATGAACGGGGAGACCGTCGGCTACGGCGGCGAGTACGACATCAAGGACGTGCCGCACGCCATCCGGCTGACCACCTCGGGCACCTTCATCCACGGCAACTACTGGGGCGGCGGCGCCTTCGGCAACTACAACGCCAGCCACGGCTGCGTGGGCCTGCGGGACGTGCGCGGCGGCTGGGACAAGGGCGCACCGGCGGCCTGGTTCTTCAACCACTCGATGATCGGCGACGTGGTGGTGGTCAAGAACTCCGACGACCGCACGGTGGCCCCGGACAACGGCCTCAACGGCTGGAACATGCCGTGGAAGGAGTGGACGGCGTAACGGAAGGCGCGGGTCCGCCGCCCCCGACACCAGCCGTCTCACGGCGGCGGACCGGGTGGCCGTGCTGGAGGAGGGCCGGCTCACACGACGAACTGCTGAAGCCCGGCGGCGCGTACGCGACCCTGTGGCGCACCTGACACACCAACGGCACACCATGACCGCCCTCCAGTAGTTCGCGGATCATGCAGTCGTACAACGGCGCCTGCGGCCACGGGTGGGACACGCCGATCTTCCGGTATCCCCAGGCTGCGTAGGCGGACTGCGCGGGCGCGGCCTCGGGTTCCTGGCGCACGGTGAGCGTGACCCGTTCGGCGTCCAGGCCTTGGAGGAGGCGGGCGTGCAGTTCGCCGGCAACGTCGCTGGGGCCCTCACAGTACGGCGGTTCCCCGTACACCTCTTCGTATGCGGGGAGGAACACGTCCAGTTGCCGTGCGGCGGCGTCGGCCTCGTGGCGTTGGAACGTCACCGTGCTCATCAGGCGGCACCCCTCAGGTCGGCGTACTCGGCCAGGCGGTCAGCGGCGTCCCGAGGCCGAGGGCGTCGATCAGGGCGTTTGCGCGCGGGTGGCCCACTCGTCCGCGAGCATGGCGTGTACGACGGAGTCGCGCCACTGTCCGGCTTTGAGGATGTGACCGCGGATGGTGCCCTCCTCGACCATGCCCGCGGCCGCCATCGTCTTCGCTGAGGCTTCGTTGAGCGGGGAACGGGCGCCCCACATGCGGTGCAGTGCGAGTGTTTCGAACCCGAGACCGAGGAGGAGGAGAACGGTTTCGAGACCGTGGCCGACGCCGCAGGCATCCGGGCGCAGCGCGAAGCCGAAGGTGGCTGCGCGCTGCTGGTGGGGGTCCGTGGCGATCCGGCCGAACCCGATCAGGTCGTCCGTGTCCCGTTTGACGACGGCGAGCGCGTACTCGCTGCGCGGGTCCGCCGTGGCGGCGGCGATGGACCGGGTCACGATCTGGGCGACCTGGTCGCGGGTGCGCGGCTCGAACGACAGGTGCTCCGTTGCCTCGGGGCTGCCGTAAATGGCGAGCACCATGTCCACGTCCTCGATGGCGAGTTCACGGAGGGCAAGGCGAGTGCTGGAACGAGCGACCGGGTGCATGGCGCGGACTCTACCCCCGGGTCAGTGCTGGTCGGCTCGCGTGAGCGCCAGGTGCCGGGCCGAGGGGAATCAGCCCCGCTGCGAAGACGCCGAGTTCATCGGCCGCGCATCGTCCCGGTGCTGCAACTCCGTCAGGTGGCGAATTACTTGGAGCCACACGCTCGATCCCCAGATCTGTCGTCTCCGGACGCCAGTCAGCCAGGACCCGATGCGCCTTCCACGCACTGCTGAAACCAGCGTCCCGCAGGCCCCGTCTGATGAGGCGGGGCCTTGCCGTCCCCCTGCCCGCCTCGCTCTGACTACGCAAGGACCGCGCCGTGTTCTCCGCGATCTTCCAACACCACGTCGGCTATCTGGCTGCCTGCACATTGACCGCCCTGGTTCTCGGTGGCGCGGCATGGGCGCTCGCCCGCAGACTGGGCAACTCTCACAGCGTGTGGTGGTCCGGACTCGCCTTTACTGTCACCGGTGTCCTCGGTGTCACCCTCATGGACGGCGGCTCGGCCGGCGGCGTGTGCGTCCTCAACCATCAGTTCGCCGAGCCCTTCCACACCACGCAAGGGTGGTGGAATCTCGCCATGATGGTGCCTGTCGGCTTATTCGCTCTCCTGTCCGCCCGCCGCCCGCTCCCTGTCCTGGTCGCCGTCATCGCCATGCCCCTGGGTATCGAGTTCACCCAAGCCACCGTCGATGGCTTGGGGCGCGTGTGCGACAGCTCGGACGCCGAAATGAACATCATCGGCGGACTGGCGGGAGTCACAAGCGCCGTGATCGTGCTCACGGTGCGCCGGTCGCTCGTCTGGCAGGCCGGCGCGAAGGGGGCGCTGATCGCCTCCGCCGCGTTGCTGCTCCTCGGCTCGGGAGTCGCGCGCCCGATGCTCGACTTCACGAACGTTGACGGCACCGGCCTCTCCGCAGCGGACGCCGACCAGAAGCGGGCCGTCGAGGCGGCTGTGGATGAGGCGTTGGGCGACCGGTACGAGATCGACCAGTTGTACGAGCAGCCGTGCGGGGACCTGCCGTGCACGAACATCATCTTCAACCTGCACAGCCGAGAGAAGGGGCCTTGGCCCCGGTGCGTGGAGGCCCTACTGGCTTGTGAACGTGACATGGCCCCGCGTGGGACAGGCCGACGATGCACAGGAACCGGATCCCGCGGACACAATCCGAGTGAACGCCATCACTGGGCAGGTGTACGACGCCGGCGGGGCACCCGTCAAGGCCGGTTGACCACCACCCGCCCTCGTCGTTCAGGCCGGTCATGCCGTAGGGATGCGCGGTCCGGGCGCCCGGGAATCAGCCCACGCTGGACTGGTGATGAAGCCGGCCCGAGCCGAGTGCCCGAGTTACCCCTGGGGCGATCGCAGCCGCCCCTGCCGTCTTCGGGCGGCAGGGGCTATTTCGTCATGCTCGGACGTGAACAGACAGCTGAGTCCTCACACGAAAATGGCCCCGCCTCCTACCCTGACAGTGCGACCTGTTCAGAGATTGGGGCGAGACCGTGCCATCTGACGCTACCCCGGGCCCGTACGCCGACTCGGTGCGCTTCGGCCAACGAGTGCAGATCCTCCGCGAACGCCGCGGAATGACCCAAGCCCAGCTCGCCGACCTCGTAGCGCTCTCACCACACACCCTCCGCAAGATCGAGAACGGGCAGCAGAAGGCCCCCGGCCTCGACATGGTGCTGCGGATCGCCGAAGCCCTACGCGTCGGCGACCTCGCCGATCTGACAGGCCACCCAGACATGCACGTCGACCTCTTCATCGGCCCCGGCCACCCACGCCTCGCCGCGGTCAAGGCCGCTATCGACACCTTCACCCTGTCCTCAGACACCGAGCCGCCGCCCGTGGCGCACCTCGAAGCCCGCCTGCACGCCGCGTGGAAAGAACGGCACGGGGCGAAGAACCACCGCGAGGCCGTCGGCAAGTTGCTGCCCGATCTCATCCGCGACGGCCAGGCCCTCGTCCGGCACGCCGACACCGCCAATGAACGGCGCGCGGCGCAGGCCCTGCTCGCCGAGACCTACAGCCTCAGCCAGTTCTTCATCGCCTACCAACCGGATGCCGCTCTGCTGTGGCGCGTCGCCGAGCGGGGCATGGTCGCAGCCCAGGACTCCGGCGACCCGCACACCATCGGCGTCGCCGCCTGGCTGCTCGGGCAGGCACATCGCGACTCCGGGGCGCGGCACTTCGACGCGGCTGACGCCATCAACCTGGAGGCTGTCCGGTTCCTGGAACCGCTGCTGCCGGACGCGAGCGACGATGTCCTCGCCATCGCCGGCGCCTTGGAGTTCGAACTCGGCTACACCGCGGCCCGCCGGCGGGAGACCGGTATCGCGTGGGGGCACTGGGACAAGGCCAAGAAGATGGCGAACAGACTGCCAGCCGATTACTACCATCCCGTCACCAGCTTCGGACGGGCCGTGATGGGCGCTCATGCGGTCACCGTGGCGGTGGAGTTGCGCCAGGGCGGCGAGTCCGTGCGGCAGGCGGCGAAGGCCGACACGACCGTGATCAAGTCGCGTCCGCGGCGGGCCCGGCACCGGATCGAGGAGGCCCGCGGCTACCAGCTCGACAACCAGCCGGACGTGGCGGTCGCTTCCCTGGAGAAGGCGTTCGAGGCTGCGCCGGAGACGATCCGGTACAACGGATATGCACGGGCGATCCTGCTGGAAGAGGTGGAGTCGACGCAGGCTGCTCGTCGTCGGCGGGCGGCGGAGCTGGCGGCGAAGGTCGGCATCCTCGCTGCTTGAGGTGTAGCGACCGGATTCCGGTCGGCGGCAGTACGCGCGGGCTTCTACGGTCACGAGTGTGAGACGGATCACCATGACCGTGGAGGCGTGACCATGTCGAGCGAGACCGTAAACGTGCCGCCGACCGAGGTGCTGGACGTCTTGGGACTGCCCGACCTGGACAGCCTGGACGAGGCCCGGGGGGCCGGCCGCGTGTGCATCTGGGGCGGCGAGTCGCTGACGATCGAGACTGCCGTCGACCTCGGCGAGCAGGAGGCTGACGCGGGTACGTGCTTCCCGCGCGCCTGCCGAAAGTGCGTCGCTGACAGGGCGCACCGCGGCCTGTTCGCCCACACGCCCATGTGCGACCTGTGCGAGACAGAGGCGACAGCCGCCAACTGCACCGTCGGCCGCAGCTTGTATCGACTCGTCAGGGACAACCGCCGGTGACCCACCGACAGACGACCGCAGGGGCGCGGCCCCCGCACGCGAGCCCGCCGCTCAGCCACATGCGGGTCTACCAGGTGGACCGCTACGGGACGGTCACCCGTGACAACGGACGGGTCAACGTTGTGGGCTACTGCTCGTCCCGCCCTGTCATCGGGGAACGGGTGCGCTGCTCTGCGCCGAGGCGATACCGGCAGGCGCGCTTTTGGAGTCCTGCCTCGCTTCAGTCGAGGCGGCTCGGGAGGAGCGGCGTCGATGCGTATGAGGCCGGACAGCTCAAAGGTCCAGGTCTTCTACGCGCTGGTTCTGGCCGTTCTCATGGGCGCCCTCATGGCCGGTATCGGCCGCTGACCCGATGACCGGCTCCGGTCGCTCGCGCCCCAGGGAGCGACCGGAGCCTCCAGCCGCCCGCCGGCTTCCCGCTCCCCCGCGGGGGCCAGCGGGCCCGGCCCGGCACACCCGACCCCGTGATGCCCAGCGGTGTGCCGGGCCGCCACCCTCGTCCCGACATAGGAAGGTTCTCGATCGTGTTGCCTCCGGCACCGCCAGGTGTTGTCCCGTACATCGCCGGATGGAGTGAGGAACGGCTCCTGAAGTGCCCGATCACCCGCCGCCGCATGGCCCCGGGGATCGCGTACGCGGATGAAACCCCGTACGACCGCGACAGCTTCGGCGTGCTCTGGGCCCGCTACACCCTGCGGCCCAAGCAGCGCCGGGGCAGCCCACAACTCCGGAACGTCCACCCCTACCGCCAGCGCCGGGCAATGCTGAACATGATGTGCCAGGTCTGCTCCCGCATGCCGCCGGACCCGCACGGCCCGCATCTGTTTCTCCTGCGGGACAGCGCTGGCGCGATCCGGGAAGGGGAACGGACGACGAGCCCGCCGGTATGCGTACCCTGCGCCGGGATCTCCATCCAGCTTTGCCACGCCCTGCGCGGTGGACGCTTCGTGGCGGCGTGGGCGCGGCGCGTGCCCGCATGGGGTGTGGTCGGTCCCCTTCATCATCCCGTGACGCTCCAGCCCATCCCCGGGTGCCACATGGAGCAGGTGAAGTACGGGTCCCAGTGGGCTCCCTGGGTCCGGGCCGCCCGCACGATGGTGGAGCTGCGCGAGGTGACACCGGCGGACCTGGACCGCGAGTTCGCGGCCCTCGGGCGCGACCGCCTGGAGGAGGAGTTCGCCCGGGTCGCGGAGCTGATGACCGTGTGAGGACTCCGCAATCACCCGACCGGGGCGGGGCGCCTCGTTGCTCCAGCCACCCCGGCCGGTCCCCGAAATCAACTGACCGAAGGAGAGAGCCCTTGAACACCACCATGGACCGGGCCCAGGAAGCGTTTCCGCTCGCCGGCGGCAGGCTGCCGCTCAGCACGGAAGCCCCGTCGGGGCCGGACACGCGGCCCTGGGCCCTGCGGTTCGCCCGCACCCCGGACGCGACCGGAGCCGTCACGGTTCCCCGCCGGCGTCTATGATCCCGCCCGCCAGGTCAACGTGTCCTACGGCGGGGGCCTGTTGACATGCATGGCCAACACCCACACCCCGACCGTGCCGGACGGTTCGATGACGAACCCGCCGCCGCTGGACGAGGGGCCGAAGGACATCCCAATCGTGTTGTCAAGCCGCAGCCGTGACGGTAGGTGAAGCGTGATAGCACGCTCCGTCACGGATCATGGCCCACAGGACGTT
>NZ_JBIWKB010000051.1:0-70020 GCF_044765425.1 Streptomyces sp. NPDC102462
CCCTCAAGCGAGCCGAGCACCGCGATGCGCCACCACCAACCACGGCAGTCCTCACGATCTCCAGACCGAACACCACCTAAGTCACCGGCATTGGGGCTAGCCCCCCTCTTGGCGTCAGGACGGCGGCACCACGGCTGCCCCAGAGCGGGTGTCAGGGCAGCAGGGAGACGAGACCGGTGGCCAGGTCGCAGCGGGCCGCCGCGACGTACGCCGGTGTGAACGCCGGGTCCGCGCGGATCGCGTCCCGGACCCAGGCGGTGTGGGCGCGCATGGTGTGCTCGGCCCAGTCGCCGGGGACCGCCCGGGTCCGGCGTGCCGCGGGGATGATCTCGCCGACGAGCAGCCGCAGATGCCCCGGCACCGGCGCGCCCGTCCGCAGGTGCTCCAGGGTGGCGGCGACGGCACCGCAGCGCTCGTGCCCGAGGACGAGCACCAGGGGGATGCGCAGCTCCTCCACGCCGTACTGCACGCAGGCGAGCACCGCCTCGTCGAGCACCTGGCCGGCGGTCCGGGTGCACAGCAGGTCGCCGAGGCCCTGGTCGAAGACGAGTTCCGGCGGCACCCGGGAGTCGACGCAGCCCACGACCGCCGCGAAGGGGCGCTGCCCGGCGGCGGGCACGCGGTGCCGTCCGCGGTCTTCGTGCGGGTGGCGGGGGCGGCCGGCGGCGTAGCGACGGTTGCCGGCGAGGAGCGCGTCCAGGGCGGCGGGCGCGGTGCGCGGGGGACGGGACGGGGGGCCGGGTCTGGCCGCCACCGGTGTGGCGGGGGCGGCGGCCAGCGCGCCGACGGCGGTGGCCGTCAGGAAGGCCCTGCGGTTCGGGACCATGACGCTTCCTCAGGAGTCGTGCGTACGGCACCTTTCACGGTATGCACAAGGACGGCCACGCGGTGTGGCCATGGGGGATCTGTGGCCGATTCCCGGGTGCATCGGAGCCAGCGGGGCACCGGCGTCTGCCCGGTCACCGGCGCGGGCGTCCTCCGCGCCGGCGCACGGGGCGCGCGGCGCCGCGCCACCGGCCGGGACACAGCGCCGGATCACGGCCTGGATCAGCGGATGTCCCTTGCCCGGCTGTATACGGTCATGCAGAGTTCTTGGTGTGTGAATAGGGCGCCCGGTGCTCCGGCGTCCATCGGCGGTCCGGGTCCGAGGGAGTCCGGACCTAATGGTCATCTGGAGGGGGAGCACGTGATGAGCGTGACCGACAGCCCTGCGACCCGCCTGCAGGCGCTCTTCGAGGGGCACCGGCTCACGCCGACCCAGCGGCGCATCGCGCACAGCATGGTGCGGCGGGCCGCCGACGTGCCGTTCCTGTCCAGCGTGGAGCTGGCCGAACTGGCCGGGGTCAGCCAGCCGTCGGTGACCCGGTTCGCGGTCGCCCTCGGCTTCGACGGCTACCCGGCCCTGCGCAGGCACCTGCGCGACGTCGTGCCCGCCGAACCGGCCCCGCACACGGCGTCCCACAACGAGTACCAGCAGGCCGTCGAGGCCGAGATCGAGAACCTGCGGCACCTGGCGGAGGTCCTTGCCGACCCGCGGCCGGTGCACAGGGCGGGCCGCGTCCTGGCCGCCTCCCGGCCGCTGCCGGTGCTCGGGCTGCGCGCCGCCGCCGCGCAGGCCTACGGCTTCGCGTACTTCGCCGCCAAGGTGCACCCGGACGTCCGGCTGCTCGACGAGGGCGGCACCATGATCCAGGACCGGGTCGACGCGGCCGTCCGCGCGGGCGCGAGCGCGCTGCTGTGCTTCGCCCTGCCACGGCACCCGCGCGAGGTCGTGGACACCCTGGCCTACGCCAAGGGCGCCGGGCTGACCGTGGTCACCGTCGCCGACTCGGCGTTCGCGCCCGTCGCCCGCCACAGCGACCTGCTGCTGCCCGCCGCCGTCGGCACGGGCCTCGCCTTCGACACCGCGTGCGCGCCGATGCTGCTCGGGCGGGTGCTGCTGGAGGCGATGTGCGACGACCTGCCGGACGCCCAGGCGCGGCTGGAGGAGTTCGACACGAAGGCGGCCGCCCGCGGGCTGTTCGTGGAGTGACCCGCCGCTCTCAGACTTGTCTCACGTTGTCCCGCTACCGTGCCTGCCCGCAGGCACTCGAAGGAGCCGGAAGACGGGAGGCCGGACGTGGCACGTGGAGGACGTGGGGGACACGGCCTGGCCCGGGTGGCCGTCGTGGTGCGGGCCGGGGCGGCACCGCTGTGGTGGCTCGGGGTGTGCGCGGCCGGCATCGGCGTGCTCGTGCCGGGCGTGACCGGGCGCCGGATCGGCGTGCTCGGCGGGGCCGCGCTGTTCGTCCTCGGCGCCGCCGTCGTGGCGTGCACCCGGCGCCGCCGCTACACGGCTCTCGCCGCCGGCGCGGCCCGCGCCGGACGGCACGATGTGCTCCAGGACCGGGCGGTGACGGTCCGCGTCTGGCGCCGCGGCCACCGCTGGTGGCTGCTGCTCGCCTTCCTCGCCGCGCTCGGCAGCTCGTTCGCCGCGCCGGCGGCCGGCGGCATGCTGCTGGCCGGGACCGGTGCCGGGCTGCGGCTCAAGGCCGCCTGGCTCGGGCGGCGCGAGCGGGCCGGGGACGCGCTGCTGTGGGTGCGGGTCGACTGGCTCGACGGGCGCGGCGGACGCCCGGCCGGCAAGGCGGTCAGGGCGTACCGGGGCACGGGCATCGCGGCGGGCGACGCGGCCCCGGGCGGGGCGCGCCGCCGCACCGCGGCACTCGTCTGACCGTGGCCCCGCCTCAGACCTCCAGGTCCTGCTCTATCCGCTTCAGCTGGTGCCGGGCCATCGCGAGGTTGGCCCGGCCGGAGTCCAGCACCAGATACAGGAACAGGCCGTTGCCGCCCCGGCCCTTGAGCAGCCGGATCAGGTGGTACTGGTTGCTCAGCGTGATCAGGATGTCCTCGATCTCGCTCTTCAGGCCCAGGTGCTCCATGGTGCGCATCTTGGCCCGGATGACGTCGGTGTTGCCGGCGGCGGCCACGTTCAGGTCGAAGGTCTTGCTGCCGCCCATCGTGCCCAGCGCCATCCCACTGGTGTAGTCGACCAGCGCGACGCCGGTGGCGCCCTCGATGGAGGTGAGGGCCTCTTTCAACGCCGTCTCGGTGTTGGCCATGGCGGTGATTCCTTTCGTCAACTGTCGGTTGCGGTGCGCGCGTCGGTCATGGCGGCGCCCTGGGCGCGCGCGGTTCTGGTACGTGCGGCGGCGGCACGGCCCGCCGCCGGTTTCCCGGCCCGTTCGGCCGCGGCGCTCTCCGCGGCGTCGACCAGCTCGCCGATCCGGGCGGCGGCCCGGCGGCCCTCCAGGTGCAGCCGGCCGACGTTGACCCGGTCCTGGGTGAGCAGGGTGAGGACCGCGGTGCGGCCCGCCGCGTAGGTGGCGACATAGCCGCCGGAGCCGCGGACGAGCAGTTCCCGCAGCTCGCCCTGGCCGGTCGCGTCGGCGAGCCGCACGGCGACGCCGAGCGCGGCGGCGGTGAGCGCGGCCAGGCCCTCGGGATCGACACCGGGGGTGTCCTGGGCGACGACGAGCCCGTCGACGCCGGCCGCGAGGGCGCCGGTGAGCTGGGGGACGCGGGTGCGCAGCCGGCGCAGCTCGTCGAGGATGTCCGACTCGGCCGCCATCAGGTGTCTCCTCTCGGTGGGACGGTGCCGTTCAAAGGGCCTCCAGCGCATCCCTGAGCCTCTTCAGCAGCGCGATGTCCGGGTCGGTGACCTCGGGGGCGGGTGGGGGAGCGGCGGCCGTCGAGCGGCCCGGCGACAGCAGCCCGGCCGCCGCGAGCCGTCGTACGTCCACCAGGGTGTGGAACCCGTGTCTGCCCAGCTCACGGGCGATCTCGGGGGCCGTGCGGACGCCGTCGGCGCGGTCCAGCACCGCCCGCCCGCGCGGCGTGGGGGGCGGGGCCGCGACCGGGTCGGCCCGGATCAGCGGCGCCTGGTCGACGGCCGGGTCGGGCCAGATGCGGTGCAGCAGCCGGCGGCGGCGCAGCGTCTCGCGCTCCAGCGCCGTCACGGGGACCGGACGCAGCGGTCCTGGCCGGGCCACGGCCTCGTAGCGGAAGCGGCCGGGGGCGCTGCTGGGCGCCAGCGCGAAGTACCCGGCGTCGTACAGCGCGCCCAGGTGGCACAGCTCCAGGGCGCCCGTGGTGAGCCGGCCGGCGTCGAGCAGCAGCCGGACGGCGCCGGGCGGGTCGGCGGCCCGTTCCGCGGCCTGCCGCCATACGGCCTCGTCGAGCGTGCCCCGGGCGGTGAGGAGCACATCGAGGCCGGGGGCGAGGGGGCTCTCCGCGTGGATCACCCGGCCCTCGTGCAGCAGCAGCGTGCCGTGCTCGCGCACGAGCACCCCGGTGGCCCGCTCGTCGGCGAGCCGGGTGAGCATCGGGGAGAGGGCGCCGTGGGTACGTTCCCAGGCGGTCGCCCCGTTCCGCACGGGCAGCGGCGGCGGTGTGGCGACCATGGTCATTCCAGCACCAGCCGGGCGGCCATCTCGCCGAGCCGGATGCGGGCGAGCGCGAGGTTGCCGTCCTCGCGGGCCAGCCACAGGTGCAGGAAGACGGTGCTGTCGAAGGGCGTGTCCACGAACCGCAGCAGGTGGTAGCTGTGCCGGTTGCTGACGATCAGATCCTCGACCGGGGGGCGTTCGCCGCCACCGGGGTCGTCGGCGGCGGCGAACGCCCCGTGCTCGGCGGCCAGCCTGGCCAGCTCGGCGGCCTCCGCCGCGGATGTCTCATGGTCCTCGCCGGGGGCCTCCCCGACGGTGCCCAGGGCCAGTCCGCTCGTCCAGTCGACCAGCGCGGCGCCCCGGGCACCGGGCAGTCGCATGGCTTCCAGTAAGCACTCGTCGATTCCGGGCACCGTGGCTCCCCTCCCGCCTGGGACTCCGGCTGAGTGACGACGACACTACGCAAGGTGTGCGGGAGGGGTGAGGCTTCTGGCATTTTCCACAGGAACATGCGGCCGATGAACTAAGGTGGCTCAACTGTGGTGCGCCGCAAGGTCCTTGGCCATGGCGCCCGGGGGCATGTCAGGGGTGCTCGGGCGGCCGGAGGCCGGTGAGCGCGGTGGCGTGCGCCCCTCCCGACTCGGCCACGATCTCCTCGATCGTCTGCGGCGCCCGCACCGTCGCGAAGGCCACCTCGCCCGTGCCGTCCGCCACGAAGCCGTACACCCCGGGCCGGGCCAGGGAGTTGTACGCGTAGTGGTGGGCGAAGTAGTACGCGCCCGTGTCCAGCGCCGCCGCGTAGTCCCCCTGGTCGAGCGGGGGCAGCGCCCGGCCCTCGGCCAGCAGGTCGCCGGAGAAGCAGGCAGGACCGGCCACGTCCTGCACCACCTCGGGCCCGGCCTTGGGCCGGCCCTTCGCGTCGTATGCGGCGATCCTGAGCGGCCACGCCCCCGGCGCGTACACCGTCCGCGTCGCCACCTGCACGCCCGCGTGGGTCACCGCGACCCGTCGCCCGCCGGCGCTCTTGGCGTACTCCACCCGCGCCACGACGGTGCCGTGCTTGGCCAGCAGCGACCGCCCGAACTCGGTCACCAGCCCGTACCGCCCGTCGAACAGCCCCGGTACGGCCTCCCGCAGCACGCGTGCGTACCGCGCGTACGTCGGCGCCGTCGCGTCCGACTCGAAGTTCACCGGCAGTCCGCCGCCGATGTCGAGCGTGTCGATCTGCCGCCGCCCGGCGCGCTCGTTGATCTCCTCGGCGAGCGCGTACGTCTCCGCCACGCCCTGTGCCAGCAGCGCCAGCGGGATGCCCTGCGAGCCGGTATGCGCATGCAGCCGGGTCAGCCACGGCCGGTCGAGGAACGCCCGTACGACCCACTCGCGGGCGCCCTCGTCGCGCAGCGCCACCCCGAACTTGGAGGTCGCCGTCGCCGTCGAGGTGGCCCCGATGGAACCCCCGCCGATCTGCGGATTGACCCGGATGCCCAGCCGGGAGCGGGTGGGCGCCGACCGCACCAGGGCGTCGATGCGGTCCAGTTCCTGCGCGTTGTCCGCGTTGACCGCGATGCCCAGCGCCAGCGCCTCGCGCAGTTCGGCCGGGGTCTTGGCGGGCGAGTCGAGCACGGTGCGCAGCGGCGGAACCCCGGCCGCCCGCGCCAGCGCCAGCTCGCCCGGGCTGGCCACCTCCGCGCCGATGCCCTCGCCGTCCAGCAGCCGCAGGACGGCCACCAGCGGGGTCGCCTTCACGGCGAAGGCGTGCAGCACCGGTGTGCCCGGCGCCACCACCGCGTCGAACGCCGCCCGCAGCGCCGCCGCCGAGTCCCGGATGCCGGTGACGTCCAGCAGCCCGACGACGGGTGCCGCGGGCCCGAGCAGCCCCTGTGCCACGGCCGCCCGCACCGCCTGGTCCCGCCGGGCGGCCCGCCCGTCCCCGTCCGCCGCGTCTTCCCGCGCGCCCTCGCGCGTCCCGTCGTAGGTCCCGTCCGTGTGCGTGTGGTCACCGGTGTCCACGGCGCCCCCCGTCCCGTCGTTGCCTGAGCCCATGCGTCCAGCCAAACATCCGTGCCGCGTCCCGTGGCGGCTCACCCCCGTATTGACTAGCCCTATTCATGGCGCCAGGATGTGAATAACCACAGCAACACGCTGCAGTGACCCGCCGGGAGCGATCCGCTAGGAGGCACACCATGTCAGGACCCCGCGCCGTACGAGCGCCCCGCGGTACGGAACTGAGCGCCCTGGGATGGCAGCAGGAGGCCGCCCTGCGGATGCTGCAGAACAACCTGGACCCCGAGGTCGCCGAGCACCCCGACAAGCTCGTCGTCTACGGCGGCACCGGCAAGGCCGCCCGCGACTGGCGCTCCTTCGACGCCATGGTCCGCACCCTGCGGACCCTCAAGCAGGACGAGACCATGCTGGTCCAGTCCGGCCGCCCGGTCGGCGTGATGCAGACCCACGAGTGGGCCCCGCGCGTCCTGCTCGCCAACTCCAACCTCGTCGGCGACTGGGCCAACTGGGAGGAGTTCCGCCGTCTGGAGGCCCTCGGCCTGACCATGTACGGCCAGATGACCGCCGGCTCCTGGATCTACATCGGCACCCAGGGCATCCTCCAGGGCACCTACGAGACCTTCGCCGCGGTCGCCGCGAAGAAGTTCGGCGGCACCCTCGCCGGGACGATCACCCTGACCGCGGGGCTCGGCGGCATGGGCGGCGCCCAGCCGCTCGCCGTCACCATGAACGACGGCGTCGCCATCTGCGTCGACTGCGACCCGCGCGCCATCGAGCGGCGCATCGAGCACCGCTACCTCGACGTGAGGGCCGACAGCCTGGACCACGCCCTGCAACTGGCCACCGAGGCGCGCGACGCCCGCCGTCCGCTGTCCATCGGCGTCCTCGGCAACGCTGCCGAAGTGCTCCCGCAGCTGCTCGCGATGAACGCCCCGATCGACATCGTCACCGACCAGACCTCCGCTCACGACCCGCTGGCGTACCTGCCGGCCGGCATCGCCTTCGACGACATGGCCTCCGCCGCGGCCAAGGACCCGGCCGGCTTCACCACCCGCGCCCGCGAGTCCATGGCCCGGCACGTCGAGGCCATGGTCGGCTTCCTGGACGCCGGCGCCGAGGTCTTCGACTACGGCAACTCGATCCGAGGCGAGGCCCAACTCGCCGGATACGAGCGGGCGTTCGCCTTCCCCGGCTTCGTCCCCGCCTATATCCGACCGCTGTTCTGCGAAGGCAAGGGCCCCTTCCGGTGGGCGGCCCTGTCCGGCGAGGCGGCCGACATCGCCAAGACCGACAAGGCGATCCTGGAGCTGTTCCCGGAGAACGAGTCCCTGGCCCGCTGGATCAGGATGGCCGGCGAACGCGTCCACTTCCAGGGCCTGCCCGCCCGCATCTGCTGGCTCGGCTACGGCGAGCGCGACAAGGCCGGCGAACGCTTCAATGACATGGTGGCGTCCGGCGAACTGGCGGCCCCCCTCGCCATCGGCCGCGACCACCTCGACTGCGGCTCCGTCGCCTCCCCGTACCGGGAGACCGAGGCCATGCTCGACGGCTCCGACGCGATCGCCGACTGGCCGCTGCTGAACGCCATGGTCAACGTGGCCTCCGGCGCCTCCTGGGTCTCCATCCACCACGGCGGCGGCGTCGGCATGGGCCGCTCCATCCACGCCGGCCAGGTGACGGTGGCCGACGGCACGAAGCTCGGCGGCGAGAAGATCCGCCGCGTGCTCACCAACGACCCCGGCATGGGCGTCATCCGGCACGTGGACGCGGGGTACGACAGCGCCGAGTCGGTGGCCGCCGAGCGCGGCGTGCGGGTCCCGATGCGCGAGGGTGACGACGCGTGAGCCGCGACCCGGGCGGGCAGGGCGGCCCTCCGGCGGGCGCCGAGGACTCGGCGCCGTCCACGGGTGCGGCCGTGCCCACCCTCCCCCAGGAAACCGCGACAAGCACGGGCACGGGCGAAACCCCGGCCACCCCGCGAAGCGACGGCCCACGGCCACGCGGCGCCGCCGGTCACGAGGAGCCCGGCGGAGCCGCGGGCCACCACGCGCCCTCCTTCCAGGAGATGTGGGCCGAACTGCTGCCCATCGGCCGGCACCCCGACTCGGGCGGCTACCGGCGCTACGCCTGGACCGGGGCCGACGCCGAGTGCCGCGCCTGGTTCCGGGAGCAGGCGGAGCGGCGCGGGCTCGCCTACGAGGCCGACCGCAACGGCAACCAGTGGGCCTGGCTGGGGGACCCGGCCGCCGGAGACGCGGTGGTCACCGGGTCGCACCTCGACTCCGTGCCCGACGGCGGCGCCTTCGACGGGCCCCTCGGCGTGGTGTCCGCCTTCGCCGCCCTCGACGAACTGCGCGCACGGGGTGTGCGGTTCGGCCGGCCCTTCGCCGTCGTGAACTTCGGCGATGAGGAGGGCGCCCGGTTCGGGCTCGCCTGTGTCGGCTCCCGGCTGACCGCAGGACAGCTCACCGTGGAGCAGGCGCACCGGCTGACCGACGCCGACGGCGTCACGCTGCCCCGGGCCATGGCCGCCGCCGGACATGACCCCGACACCATCGGGCCGGACCCGGAGCGGCTGGCCCGCATCGGCGCTTTCGTCGAACTCCACGTCGAGCAGGGCCGGGCGCTCGACCTGTCCGGCGACCCGGTCGGCCTCGCCGACGCCATCTGGCCGCACGGGCGCTGGCGGCTCGACTTCCGCGGTGAGGCCAACCACGCGGGCACCACCCGGCTCGCCGACCGGCGCGACCCGATGCTGCCGTACGCCGAGACCGTGCTCGCCGCCCGCCGCGAGGCCCGGCTGGCCGCCGCCGTCGCCACCTTCGGCAAGATCGCCGTCGAGCCGAACGGGGTCAACGCCATCCCCTCCCTGGTGCGCGGCTGGCTCGACGCCCGCGCCGCCGACCAGACGGCCCTCGACACGGTCGTCACGGGCGTGGAGCAGGCCGCGCGCGAGTACGCCGCCGCCCACGGCGTCGACGTCGACGTCGTCCGCGAGTCCTTCACGCCCGTCGTCGAGTTCGACCACGCCCTGCGCGACGAACTCGCCCGCATCCTGGGGCCGCGCATGAAGGTGCCCGTCCTGGGAACCGGTGCCGGACACGACGCGGGAATCCTCTCCGGGAGCGTCCCGACCGCCATGCTGTTCGTGCGCAACCCCACCGGCGTCTCGCACTCGCCGGCCGAGTTCGCCGCCGAGGACGACTGCGCGGCCGGGGTGACCGCGCTCGCCGACGTACTGGAAGGGCTGGCCCGCGCGTGACCAAGAGGACCTACTGGATGGAACACGCCTGGCTCGGCGACCGGGTCGAGCCGGGTGTGGCCGTCGAGGTGGCGGCCGGGCGCATCACGGCTGTCCGCGAGGAGACGCCCGCCCCGCCGCCCGGGGCCGAGGTGCTGCGCGGTCTCACGCTCCCCGGGCTGGCCAACGCGCACAGCCACGCCTTCCACCGCGCCCTGCGCGGCACCGTCCAGGTCGGCTCTGGCACCTTCTGGACCTGGCGCGAGGTCATGTACTCCTTCGCCGACAAACTGACCCCGGACACCTACCACGCGCTGGCCCGCGCCGTGTACGCGGAGATGGCGCTGGCGGGCGTCACGGCGGTCGGCGAGTTCCACTACGTGCACCACGCGCCCGGCGGCACCCCCTACGCCGACCCGAACGCCATGGGCGAGGCGCTCATCGACGCCGCGGCCGAAGCCGGCATCCGCATCACCCTCCTCGACACCTGTTATCTCTCCGCCGGCTTCGGCAGCCCGCCCACCACCCATCAGCGCCGCTTCTCCGACGGCACCGCCGAGTCCTGGGCGACACGCTGTTCACTTCTCAAGGAGCGGGATCACGCACGGATCGGGGCGGCCGTCCACTCCGTACGGGCCGTGCCCGCCGGGCAGTTGGCGACGGTGGCGCGATGGGCGCAGGAGCGGCGGGCCCCGCTCCATGTGCACCTGTCCGAGCAGACCGCCGAGAACGAGGCATGCCTGGCGGCGCACGGCCGCACGCCCACCCGGCTCCTCGCCGACCACGGCGTCCTCGGCCCGCGCACCACCGGCGTGCACAACACCCATGTCACCGGCGACGACATCGCCCTGCTCGGCGGCTCCGGCACCGGCACCTGCATGTGCCCGACGACCGAGCGGGACCTGGCCGACGGCATCGGCCCCGCGGCGGCCCTGCAACGCGCGGGCTCCCCGCTCAGCCTCGGCTCCGACAGCCACGCCGTCATCGACCTGCTCGAAGAGGCGCGCGCCATGGAGCTGAACGAGCGCCTGCGCACCCGCACCCGGGGCCACTGGACGGCCGCCGCCCTGCTGCGGGCCGCCACCGCCGACGGCCACGCCGCCCTCGGCTGGGACGAGGCGGGCACCATCGAGGCGGGCGCGCTCGCCGACCTCACGACGATCGCGCTCGACTCGGTCAGGACGGCCGGGCCGCTGCCCAGGCTCGGCGCCGAGACCGCCGTATTCGCCGCGAGCGCGGCGGACGTGCGGCACACGGTGGTCGCGGGCCGGCACGTCGTGCGCGACGGGGCGCACACCCTCGTCCCCGACGTGCCGCAGGCGCTGGCGGCAGCGGTCGAAGCCCTGCGCGCCTGACGCCCCCGGCCGGCCCGCCCCCGACCAGCCGGCCTCTGACCAGGCCGCCCCCGATCAGTTCGCCCACGATCAGCCCGCCCACGGACAAGGACGCCATGAGCAGCACCGCCATCACCCACATCGCCACGCTGGTCACCAACGATCCCTCCTCCGGCGACGGTTCTCCCCTCGGTCTGATCCAGGACGCGGCCGTCGTCATCGACGGCGACCGGGTCGTCTGGACCGGTGAATCCAGCAAAGCACCCGCCACTGACAATCGGCTCGACGCCGGCGGCCGGACGGTGCTGCCGGGCTTCGTCGACTCCCACTCGCACCTGGTCTTCGCGGGCGACCGCACCGCCGAGTTCAACGCCCGCATGTCCGGCCGCCCCTACCGGGCGGGCGGCATCCGGACGACGGTGGCGGCCACCCGCGCCGCCACGGACGGGGAACTGGAGGCGAACCTCACCCGTTATCTGTCCGAGGCGCTGCGCCAGGGCACGACGACGTTCGAGACGAAGTCCGGATACGGCCTGACGGTCGCCGACGAGGCGCGCTCGCTGCGCATCGCCGCCGCCCACACCGACGAGGTCACCTACCTCGGCGCGCACATCGTGTCACCGGACTACGCCGACGACCCGGCCGCGTACGTCGCCCTGGTCACCGGCGAGATGCTGGACGCCTGCGCACCGTACGCCCGTTGGATCGACGTCTTCTGCGAGCGGGGCGCCTTCGACGGCGACCAGGCCCGGGCGATCCTCACCGCAGGCAAGGCCAAGGGCCTGCACCCCCGAGTACACGCCAACCAACTCTCCCACGGCCCCGGCGTGCGCCTGGCGGTCGAACTGGACGCGGCGAGCGCCGACCACTGCACCCACCTCACGGACGCGGACGTCGACGCCCTCGCGAGCGGCAACACCGTCGCGACGCTGCTGCCCGGCGCCGAGTTCTCCACGCGTGCCGAGTGGCCCGACGCCCGCCGGCTGCTCGACGCGGGCGTCACGGTCGCGCTGTCGACGGACTGCAACCCCGGTTCGTCCTTCACGTCGTCCGTGCCCTTCTGCGTCGCGCTGGCCGTGCGGGACATGGGCATGACGCCGGACGAGGCGGTCTGGTCGGCCACCGCGGGCGGCGCCGCGGCCCTGCGCCGCACCGACATCGGCCGCCTCACCCCCGGTGCGTACGCGGACCTGACCCTCCTGGACGCCCCGAGCCACGTACATCTGGCCTACCGGCCGGGCGTGCCCCTGGTGACCGGTGTCTGGCGCCGGGGCACCCGGGTCCTGTGACCAAGCGCTCCGCTGGACTTGCCGCGCTATGCCGTCGGTCGTCTGCGCCGCCGTTGTGGCTGGTCGCGCAGTTCCCCGCGCCCCTGCGGGGCGCTGTCGAACCGCAGTGGACTTCACTGGACCTGCTTAACCCAAGGGGCGCCCGGGAGGCGCGGCTGGCCCGGAGGGAGGGTCACTCCTCCAGCGTCAGCCCCTTGCGCAGCCGTACCAACGTCCGTGACAGCAGCCGGGACACGTGCATCTGCGAGATGCCCAGTTCCTCGCCGATCTCCGACTGGGTCAGGCCGGCCACGAACCGCAGGGACAGGATCTTCCGGTCCCGCGGCGGGAGTTCGGCGATCAGCGGCTTCAACGACTCGACGTACTCGATGCCTTCGAGCCCGTGGTCCTCGTAGCCGATACGGGCCGCGAGCGCGCCCTCGGCGTCGTCCTCCTCGGGCTGGGCGTCCAGCGAGGAGGCGGTGTACGCGTTCGAGGCCGCCATGCCCTCGACGACCTCCTCGTTGGAGATGCCGAGCCGCTGGGCGAGTTCGGACACCGTCGGGGCGCGGTCCAGCTGCTGGGCCAGTTCGTCGCCCGCCTTGGCCAGGTCGAGACGCAGTTCCTGAAGCCGGCGCGGCACCCGCACGGACCACGAGGTGTCCCGGAAGAACCGCTTGATCTCGCCGATGATGGTCGGCATCGCGAAGGTCGGGAACTCGACACCGCGGGAGAGTTCGAAGCGGTCGATCGCCTTGATCAGGCCGATCGTGCCCACCTGGATGATGTCCTCCATCGGCTCGCTGCGGGAGCGGAAGCGGGAGGCGGCGAACTTGACCAGCGCGAGGTTGAGTTCGACGAGAGTGTTGCGGACGTAGGCGAATTCGTGGGTGCCTTCCTCCAGCGATTCCAGCCGCTCGAAGAGGGTCTTGGACAACGCCCGTGCGTCGACGGGTCCTACCTCGTCGTACGGGGGGATCTCGGGAAGCCCCGCGATGGGATCCAGCTGTTCCGGTGGGGGTGTCGACGTCGCGGTCTGGGTATGCGATGCGTCGAGCCGGGGTGACATGGTGTCCTCCATCGTTCTCGGCAATTGGGCTGCCGAAGCCATGCGTGCACTGCGGTGTGCGGCGCCTCCAAAGCCGGCCGTGTCGGTTTGTGTGTCCTTACTAGCCCTACCTGCTTCACCGAGACCGGTGCAAGTGGCTTTTGTGAGGATATGTCCATTTGTGTGCGGTTGTTCGGGTGTCGGAGTGCGTACGGAAGGCGTAGTGTTCGAGGGCGACCGCGGAGCCCTGACAGCGCCTGCGCGACAACGGCACAGGAACACGAGCAGGGCATCGGCGGGACATCAGTCAGCAGCCACGACCTCGGGAGACAGACGGCATGGACCGCGGGACGGTCGGCAGCGCACAGTCGGGCCGGCTTCTGGTGGAGGTGCGGGAAGCGGGCTCCAGCGCCGTGGTGGCACCGGCGGGTGAGCTGGATCACCATACCGCCGATCTGCTGCGCGAGCCGCTCGACGACCTCCTGGACAAGGGCTTCTCGCGACTCGTCGTGGACTGTTCACGGCTGGAGTTCTGCGACTCCACGGGCCTCAACGTGCTGCTCGGCGCCCGTCTGAAGGCGGAGGCCGCCGGGGGCGGGGTGCATCTGGCCGCCATGCAGCCGGTGGTGGCCAGGGTGTTCGAGATCACCGGGGCGGAGGCGGTCTTCACCGTCCATGACACCGTCGAGGCGGCCCTGGTCGACGAGACCGGCTGAGCCCGCCGTGGATCTTCCCGTACCCCCCGAATCGGGGGGTGTTTCGTCCGGTGCGCCGGGCAGGAGACATCCTGGACCGGTCGGCCTCCGGGAGTGCCGAGGAACCGATGGACGGCCTGTGGGCGGCGTATGGGCCGACGGGTGCCGACCGCGACTGCATGCTGAACGTGAACTGCTCGATCGTGAACTGGTGAATCGGTGAGGTGAAGCGCTGATGAGCACCACCCGGCCTTACCCGCCGGGCGACCGCGGCCCGGAGCCGAGCGGCGCTTCCGGGGCGTCCGAGGGGGAAGCGCCGGACGACGGCGCGTCCGCGGGGGCAGCGGCCGTACCGCCGGAGGGTCCACAGGCCCGCAGGCTCCGTCTGGTCGGCGAGAGCGGTGTCGTGCCGCTCGCCCGTGACTTCACCCGCCAGGCGTTGTACGCGTGGGGCTGGCTGCCCGCGGCCTCCGCCGACCAGCGGGCCGCCGCCGAGGACGTACTGCTCGTCGTCTCCGAACTGGTCACCAACGCGTGTCTGCACGCCGAGGGGCCCGAGGAACTGTTCCTCGCCCTCGACAACAAGGTGATCCGCGTCGAGGTCTCCGACCGGGGTACCGGGCAGCCGGCCCCCCGTACCCCGCACCGCGCGGGGCGCCCTGGTGGCCACGGCATGTTTATCGTGCAGCGGCTCTGCCTGGACTGGGGCGTGGTACGGACCCCGGGCACACCCGGCAAACGAGTCTGGGCCGAACTGAGCGCACCGGCCTGACACCCCGCGTGCGATCGGCTTACGCAGCGAGCCCGGCTGACGCCCACGTCGCGTATCGGCCTGACCGGGATGGGGCGTACGTCTGTGCAGGTCCGGCGTGTACGGAGTGCGCCGCTGGGTTTGTGGGACGCGCGGTGGTCTGGTCTGGGTGGTTGAGCGTCTTCGGGCTGGCGCCCAGCGTCGCGAGTCGCGGTGGGGTGTACGTCTGTGCAGGTCCGGCGTGTATGGGGTGCGTGGGCTGGGTTCGTGGGGCGCGGGTTGGTCTGCCTCGTGCGGCGTTCGGTGGTCTGGCCTGGGTAGGATGCGGCGCGTTGGGGCTGGCGCCCAGGTCCCGCGAGCGCCTGGCTTGTGCGGCGCGCGCCGGTCCGGCCTGTGCGGGATGCGGTCTGCTCGGCCCGAGCCCTACGTTGCGCTTGCCAGACTTGTACGGCCTGCGTTGGTCTGACCTGTTCAGATGCGGTACGTCCGGCCTCACGCCCCTGTCCCGCGCCCGCCTGGCTAGTACAGCCTGCGCCGGCCTGACCTGCGCGGATGCGCTCCGTTCGACCTGACGCCCACGCTCCGCGCTCGCCTGCCCCGCACGCCCTGCGTTCGCCTGGCGTCCGCGCCCCGCGCTCGCCTGCCCCGCACGCCCTGCGTTCGCCTGGCGTCCGCGCCCCGCGCGCGTCTGACCCGTGCGTCCCGCGTCCGCCTGACACCCGCGCCCCGAGCCTTGCGTCCGCCTGACGCCGAGCCCCGGGCTCGCCTGCCCCGTGCGTCCCGTGCTCGTCTGGCGTCCGCGCCCCGCGCTCGCCTGACCCGTGCGCCCTGCGCCCGCCTGACACCCGCGCCCAAGCCCCGCGTCCGCCTGACGCCCGGCACCCCGCGCCCCGCGTCCGCCTGACCCGTGCGTCCCGGGCTCGCCCGACGTCCCGAGCCCCGTGCTCATCTGACCCGTGCGCCCCGCGCCGGCCTGACATCCGCGCCCCGAGCCTCGCGTCTGCCTGAGGCCCAGCCCTGCGCTCGCCGGCCCGTGCGCTTCCGTCCGCCTGACGTCCACGCCCCGCATCCCGCGCCCGCCTGACACCCGCACCCCGAGCCCACCTCCCGCACGTCCCGCGCCCCGATCCTCGGGCCCGCCTGACCCGTACGCCCTGCGTTCGCCCGACGTCCCAAGCCTCGTGCCCATCTGCCCCGCGCGCTCCCCGCCCGCCTCCACACCCGCACCCCGACCCCACCTGCCCCCGTGCCCCCCTGCTTGCCTGGTCACTAAGGGGCCGTTCGGGTGAGTGGGGTGGTGGGCTTGGTCGGTCGAGGGGGCGTTCTCGCGGGCGGCTCTTCACTCCTGTCCCCTTCCTTGCGCGTGTGATCGGCACAACTCCGGGTTGCTTCGTGTCTTCCCTCCTTACCGCCCCGGGCGTACCTTGACGGCCGATCTGATGTGCCGTCAGGAATGGGGTGGACCGTGTCGTACCCGAAACGAACCGCCGCGCTCGCGTCCGCCGCGGTGCTGGCCGGCTCGGCGGTGCTGCTGGCCGCACCCGCGGCCCGGGCCGGTGTCGTCGACGTCGACTACCAGTGCAAGACGCCCATCGGCGACAAGAGCGCCGTGTCGCCCATCGACATCAAGGGCGTCAAGAGCGGCGCCGGCTACAAGCTCACCATGTCCTGGCAGAAGGGCGTCTCCTCCAGCCCGGTCGAACTCGGCAAGGGCGCCATGAACCCGAGCGCCACCATCAGGCTGGGCGGCGCCGACAGCGGCACGCTGACCGTGTCGGGCCCGGCCAACCAGGCCGCGATCCCCGCCAACACGCCCATCAAGATCAGCGATCTGAGCGGCACGTACACGCCGAAGAAGTCGGGCAAGGTCACCTTCACGGCGGGCGTCCTCACCATTAAGGCGCTCGGCACCACGACGACCTGCACCCCGTCCAACGACCCCAAACCCTCGCTGACCCTGGACGTCACGGCGCCCGGCGGCGCCTCGGGCCCGTCATCGGGTTCGTCCGGGGGTTCCGCCCCGAGCGGCGGCGACTCCGCCGGGCAGCTCCCGCAGACCGGCCCCGAGGACTCCGCGATCGCCCTCGGCACGCTGGGCGGCACGGTCCTGCTCGCAGGTCTGGCCGGCGTCTTGTGGGTGACGCGGCGGAACCAGCCCGTACGCCGCTGAGCCCCCGGGCCCGACCGCTGGAGCCGCCGATGCCGTCCGCCGCCCGTGCCCTGTACTCGTCCCTGCTCACCCTGCTCACTTTGCTGCCCCTGCTCGGCGCCGCCCCGACGACCGCGGCGGCCGACCCGCCCCGGCCGGCCAAGAGACCCGGCGGGGCCGCCGGCTGGTCCCTCGCGCCCGCCGGCGGCGGACGACCCTCGTTCTACGCCGAGGGCACGCCCGGCGCGGCCTTGCGGGACACCGTGTCCGTGACCAACCGGAGCACCCGGCCGGTCACGGTACGGCTGCGGGGCACCGGTCTGCGCGTCGGCTTCGCCGAGACCGGCGTGCGGGTCCCCGCCCGCACCCGCGCCGACGTCCCGTTCACGCTGGCCGTGCCGGCCGGGGCCGCACCCGGCGACCGCCCCGGCACGATCGTCGCCCAGGACGGCCACGGCCGGACCGCAACCGTGCGGATCCGGCTGCGCGTCGGCGGACCCGCGCTGTCCGCGCTGACCGTCGAGAATCCGGCCGTGCACGCCGACCGCATCACGTACGAGCTGGTCAATCGCGGTACGACCGTCCTCGAACCGCGGCTCGCGGTGCGCGCGGACGGCGTCTTCGGCCGGGTCCTGGACCGCGCACCGCGCACCCTGCCCGTCCGGCTGGCCCCCGGCCGGCGGCTGCGGCTGAGCGAGCCGTGGCCGGACCGGCCCGCCCTGGACGCGGTCGACGTACGGCTGACGGTGACCGCGCCGGGCGGGGCGCGCGCCACGGCGGACACATCGGTGCGGTTCGTGCCCTGGGGCGCGCTCGGCGCCGGGGCCGCCGCGGTGGGGGCCGGCGCGGCGGCGGCCCTCGTCGTACGCCGTCGCCGGGGCCGCCGTCCGGCCGGAGGCGAGAGCGAAGTCCCGCGTACGGAGGTCGAGTTGACGGGAGCGGTGACGTGAGCGGCAAGCTGCGGATTCCGGTGCTGACGGCGGTGCTCGCGCTGCTCCTGCTGCCGCTCGCGGCCCCGGCGCAGGCGGCGCAGCGGCCCGCCGTCGAACTGTCCGCGGCCCAGGCGGGCACCGGAGGGTCGATCACCGTCAGCGGCACCGGCTGGCGCCCGCGCACCCTGCTGATGCTGCTGATCTGCGGGCGTTCCACTCCCGCACGGGGCGTGATCGGCGGCACCAACTCCTGCGCCAACGCCGACGGCCGGGCCGTCACCACCGACGCCCGGGGCGGTTTCAGCCGGAAACTGCCGGTCGCCGAGCCGCCGGTGCCCTGCCCGTGCGTGGTGCACGTGGCCACCGTGACCGGCGCGCGCGCCGACGCGGACGCCGTGTTCCAGGTCGCCGGGCACGCCGTCGAGCCGCTGCCCGCCGAGCCCGCCACCGGGCGTATCGCCGTCCTGTCCGACACCCGGCTCGACGGGTCGAGCGGGGTGCTCACCTGGTTCGGCGCGCCGCCCTCCCGGACGCTGGTCTTCACCGTGGGCAACCTCGGGTCGACGGCCGTCCGCAACCCGCTGTTCCACGTGGGCACCGCGCACGGCGTGTTCGCCCCGCAGTGGGACGAGCAGCAGTGGCGCGGCACCCTCGGGCCCGGCAAGAAGACGCAGATCAGGCTGCCCGTCGAACTCGCCGCCGGGGCGCACGGCGACTACACCGTCTCGCTGCGGTACGGCGGCAAGGTCCTCGCCGAGCAGCCGTGGGGCGTGGGCCGGCCCTGGGGCGTGACGCTGTTCTGGATCCTGCTCTGCCTGGTCGTACCGGCCGCCCTGTTCCGGGCGGGCCTGGCCGTGGTGGACCGGGTACGGCCGCGCCGGGCGGGCGGAGTGCGCCACCGGGGGCTGCCCCGGCCGGCGTTCCGGCTGCCGCGGCCGGCGCTCCGGGCGCCCGGGCCGCGGGCGCCGGACGACGGGCCCGCCGCGACCGCCGCCACATCGACGTTGCCGTGGTTCACCCCGCACTCCGGTCCGGGCACGGCCGGTCGGCTCTCCGCACCGCACGACGACAGCCCGACGAGTCCTACGACTCCCACCACGAAGGGACCCACGTGAGCATGCGAAGGAGAGTCACACCGGTCGGCGGACGCGGCGCGGGCGCGGCGGCGGCCGCGCTGATATTCGGCGGGGCGGGTGTCCTGCTGGGGGTGGCCGCGACGCCCGCGCAGGCCGCCGAGGTGTCGTTCGCCACCCACTGCGTACCGCCCGCGGGCATCGACCCGGTGGACGGCACGACGAAGGTCGAGATCACCGCGCCGGCCACCGCGAAGGTCGGCGACACGGTCGACATCGGGTGGAAGTTCGTCCAGGCCGCCTCGAAGAACCCCGACATCATCGATCTGCCCGCGAACTCGGTGCAGCCGTCCGGCACTTTGAAGGCGGCGGGCGCGCAGACCGCGGACATCGCGATGCAGGGGCCGCGGGAGAACCCGGCGATCCCCAAGGGCGGCGCCATGGTGCTGTCCGACATGAAGGGCACGCTGAAGCTGACGGCGCCCGGTGCGGTGACGCTGACGCCCGATGCGTACACCGTCAACGCGATGTCGACGGACACCAAGTGCACGCCGACGGAGACCGTGCAGAAGGCGGCGACCATCGAGGTGACGGCGGGCGACGGGAGTTCGCCGAGCCCGTCGCCGACGCCGTCCGATTCGGCCACGCCGTCGGCCACCCCCACGCACACGCCCACTCCGTCCGCCTCGGCGAGCCAGAGCGACGGCACCGGCGGCCAGACCGACTTCACCGGCAAGGAGGTCCAGGTCCCCTACGCCTGCAAGACACCGATCGGTGACAAGAGCGCGACCTCGCCGGTGCAGATCAACGCCAGGAAGAACGGCGGGAGTTATGACCTCACCGTGCAGTTCAAGAAGTCGGTGATGGACAGCCCCGCCGACATCCCGAAGGACTCCGTCAAGCCGTCGATGGAGGTGGTCCTGGGCGGCGCCGACAAGGGCACCGTGCAGGTGGAGGGACCGATGAACTCCGTCGCCATCAAGTCCGGCGCCCCGATCGAGATCCCCGACCTGACCGGCACGTACAAGCCGGGTGCGAGCGGTACGTCCACGCTCTCGCCGGGCGTCCTGACGGTCAAGGCCCTGGGTACCACGACGACCTGTACGCCGACCAAGTCGGAGGTCTCGCTCACCCTCGACACGGCGGCCCAGCCGGGCGGGGCCGCGGGCGGTTCCTCGTCCTCGGGCGGCTCGTCGACCAGCGGCAGCGCCACCGGCGGCGGCCTGGCCGCGACGGGCTCCGACGACCACGGCGCCGTCAAGGCCCTCGGCCTGGTGGCGGGCACGGCGATCCTGCTGGGCACGGCGATCTTCACCTTCATGCCCCACCGCAGAACCCGCTAGCCCCGAGCCCGGTACCACCGGGGACCCGGTCCCACAAGGACCGGGTCCCCACCGCACGACTACTTCGAGGGGCGTCGCAGCGGTTAGTTGACCGTGCCCATCAGGTGTTTCACCTTGTTGCGGTACATCCACACCGCCGTGCCGGCGATGACCGCGAGGGTCGCCTCCAGGGCCACGATGCCCATCTTGTCCAGGTTGACGCCCGCCACGCCGAGCAGACCGGTCGTGGCGTCGCCGGCGGTGACGGCAAGGAACCAGACGCCCATCATCTGGGAGGCGTACTTCGCGGGCGCCATCTTCGTGGTGACCGACAGACCCACCGGGGAGAGCAGCAGCTCACCGACGGTCTGCACGAAGTAGATCGCGACCAGCCACAGCGCGGCGGCCTTGTGACCGTCCCCGGCGATCGACAGCGGGGCCAGGAAGAGGAAGAAGGACGCGCCGACCAGGATCAGGCCCAGGGCGAACTTCGTCGCCGTGCTCGGCTCCTTGCCGCGCCGGGCCAGCGCCAGCCACAGCGCGGCGAAGACCGGCGCGAACGCCATGATCATCACCGGGTTGACCGACTGGTACCAGGAGACGGGGAAGTGCCAGCCGAAGACGCTGTTCTCGGCCCGCCCGTCGGCGAAGATCGACAGCGTCGAACCGCCCTGGTCGTAGATCATCCAGAAGACGGCCGCGGCGACGAAGAACCAGATGTACGCCGACATCCGGGACTGCTCGGTGCGGTCCAGTTCCCTGTCGCGCTTGATGCGCGCCAGCACCATGACCGGGATGACCAGGCCGGCGACGATGATCGGGACCATCACCCAGTTCAGGGTGTAGACGCCGGAGAAGCCGACGACGGCGTAGAAGACGGCGGCGACGGCCGCGCACAGGGCCGCCTTGCGCAGCGTGCCGGCCTTCTCCCGCGGAGACAGCGGCGTCGGCACCACGTTCGAGCGCGGGCTCAGATGCCGGGTGCCGAGCAGGAACTGGGCCAGGCCCAGCGCCATGCCGAGCGCGGCGAGCGCGAAGCCCAGGTGCCAGTTGACCTTCTGCCCGACGGTGCCGATGACCAGCGGCGCGGCGAAGGCCCCCACGTTGATGCCGATGTAGAAGAGCGTGAAGCCGCCGTCGCGGCGCGGGTCCTGCGGGCCGTCGTAGAGGTGGCCGACCATCGTCGAGATGTTGGCCTTCAGCAGGCCGGAACCGATCGCGACCAGTCCGAGCCCGGCGTAGAAGGTGCCGGCGCTCGGCAGCGCCAGGGTGAGGTGGCCGAGCATGATGACCGCGCCGGCGACGGCGACCGTCCTGCGGGGGCCGAGGACGCGGTCCGCGAACCAGCCGCCGGGCAGGGTGAGCAGATACACGAGGGACAGGTACACCGAGTAGATCGCGGTCGCCGTGGCCGCGTCGAGGTGCAGCCCGGCCGGGGCCACCAGATAGAGCGGGAGCAGGGCCCGCATGCCGTAGTAGGAGAATCGCTCCCACATCTCGGTCATGAAGAGGGTGGCCAGTCCGCGGGGGTGGCCGAAGAAGGTCTTCCCGGTGCCGGGGGTGCCCGGGTGGACGGAGTCCTTCGTCAGGCTGGACGCCATGGTCGTTCCTTGCTGGTCGGGACGCGCGTGGAACTGGGTTGCGCGCCCGGTGGGGGGCGGCCGGCACCGGCGGGTGGGCCGTCCACCCCACGCCCACGGGGTGTCCCGTCCCGGATCGCGGGGCGGCGGACGGCGACCACCGGGATCCACGCCCCGTTTGCGCGACGACGCGTCCGGGGGCCCGGCCAGAGGTCATTCCTTCGAGGCCGGCGCAGGCCGACCGGCACACAAAAGAGACCTCCGGCGCCTCGTACGCGCCAAAGGTCCCCTGTGCACACAGGCGTTCTCACATCACCATACGGCAGGACAGTGCCGGATATGGAAGGACTTGAGACATGGATCACAGGTGTCGGCGGAACCGGGCGCCCGGTTCCGAAGGCCCCTCCACCGTCGCACCTTCCGTACACGGGTTCGTACCGCTGTGACCCAAGGTAAGAATCCCTGGACCCGATCACACCCCAGCACATCGCGTGGGCGGACTACCATCACTCCATGACCCGTGTACTGCTCGCCGAGGACGACGCGTCCATCTCGGAGCCGCTGGCCCGCGCCCTGCGCCGGGAAGGTTACGAGGTCGAGGTGCGCGAGGACGGTCCCACCGCGCTCGACGCCGGAATCCAGGGCGGCGTCGACCTGGTCGTGCTGGACCTGGGCCTGCCCGGCATGGACGGCCTGGAGGTCGCCCGCCGGCTGCGTGCCGAGGGCCAGACCGTGCCCATCCTCATCCTGACCGCGCGCGCCGACGAGGTGGACACCGTCGTCGGCCTGGACGCCGGCGCCGACGACTATGTCACCAAGCCCTTCCGTCTCGCCGAACTCCTCGCCCGCGTCCGGGCCCTGCTGCGCCGCGGCGCGGCGGAGCCGCAGCAGCCGCCGGCGACGCACGGCGTGCGGATCGACGTCGAGTCGCACCGCGCGTGGATGGGGGACGAGGAACTGCAGCTCACCGCGAAGGAGTTCGACCTGCTGCGGGTCCTGGTACGGGACGCCGGCCGGGTCGTCACCCGTGACCAGTTGATGCGTGAGGTCTGGGACACGACCTGGTGGTCGTCGACCAAGACGCTCGACATGCACATCTCCTGGCTGCGCAAGAAGCTCGGCGACGACGCGGCGAACCCCCGGTACATCGCGACCGTGCGCGGGGTCGGCTTCCGCTTCGAGAAGAGCTGAGCCCCTTCGGGGAGCCACCGGGTAGGAGGACATGCGCCGCCGACTGATCCAGTCCACGCTCGCCGTGGTCCTCGTGGTGATCGCCGTCTTCGGTGTGTCCCTCGTCATCGTCGAGACCCGGACGATCAGCAACAGCGCCCAGGAGCGGGTGGACTCCGAGGCGCTGCGGCTGGCCAGCATCGTGGACAGCCGCATCCTCGGCGCGGAGGATGTCACCGCGGACATACTGCGCAACCAGGTCGGCGCGGACCAGTACGCGATCATCCGGATGCCCGACCGGCCGCCGATCACGGTCGGCACCAAGCCTGAGGGCGAGGTCATCCGGTCCAGCGCCGACGGCGAGGAGGGCGAGCGGGTCACCGTCCAGGAGCCGCGTTCCTCGGTCACGCGCGAGGTGGGCCGGACGCTGCTGATCATCGGGGCGGTGGCGCTGCTCGCGGTGATCGCCGCGGTGCTGCTCGCGGTGCGCCAGGCCAACCGTCTCGCCTCCCCGCTGACCGACCTCGCGGAGACCGCGGAACGGCTCGGCTCCGGCGACCCGCGCCCCCGGCACAAGCGGTACGGGGTGCCCGAGCTCGACCGGGTCGCCGATGTGCTGGACTCCTCCGCGGAGCGCATCGCCCGGATGCTCACCGCCGAGCGGCGGCTGGCCGCCGACGCCTCCCACCAGCTGCGCACCCCGCTGACCGCGCTGTCGATGCGGCTGGAGGAGATCACCCTCACCGACGACCCGGACACGGTGAAGGACGAGGCGAACGTGGCGCTCGCCCAGGTGGAACGGCTCACCGACGTGGTGGAGCGGCTGCTGACGAACGCCCGTGACCCGCGTACCGGCTCCGCGGTCAGCTTCGACCTGGACGAGGTCATCCAGCAGCAGCTCGCCGAGTGGCGTCCCGCCTACCGCAGCGCGGGCCGGGCCATCGTCAGCTCGGGCAAGCGGCATCTGCGGGCGGTGGGCACGCCGGGCGCGGTGGCCCAGGTGCTGGCCGCGCTGATCGAGAACTCGCTGATGCACGGGGGAGGCACGGTCGCGCTGCGCACCCGCGTCACCGGCAACCAGGCCGTGGTCGAGGTCACCGACGAGGGGCCCGGGGTGCCGGCCGACCTCGGCGCCCGGATCTTCGAGCGGGCGATCAGCGGACGGAACTCGACCGGGATCGGCCTGGCCGTGGCCCGCGATCTCGCGGAGGCGGACGGCGGACGGCTGGAACTGCTGCAGGCCCAGCCGCCGGTGTTCGGCCTGTTCCTGTCCCGCACGCCGCCGCTGAAGAAGCCGGACGGGGAGCAGCCGACGGTCCGTTGACGCTCCGCTTCTTCGGCCGGTTCACGTTGTCTGCCGGCCGTGGCGGTGGGGTGGCCGGTCGCGCGGTTCCCCGCGCCCCTGCCGGGGCGCCGTCTAGGAGATCCGCTGGCGCTGGCGGTCCTTACCGGTCTCCGTGGTCAGGTACGACTGAGCGCCGACCACCGTCTCGCGGGCGGGCATGGCCCGGAACACCCAGCTGCGGTAGGACCAGAAGCGGAACAGGGTCGCGACGGCGATGCCGAAGAACTTGAAGACGTTGCTCTGCAGCGGGCTGTCCCAGCCGAACCCGTACGTCGCCGTGTACAGGACGCCGTTCTCGATCACCAGGCCGACCACGCTGAACAGCAGGAACAGGGTAAGTTCCCGGGTGCGGCCGCTCTTGTCGCGGTCCCGGTACGTGAAGTAGCGGAAGCCGATGTAGTTGAAGACGATCGCGACGACGGTGGCGATGACGCTGGCCCGGACGACCGGCAGCTCCGTGACATGCCGTACGAGGTTGAACACGCCCAGATTGACGAGGAGTCCCGCGCCGCCCACGGCGCCGAACTTGGCGACCTCGTGCACAAGCCTTCGCAGCCCCGAGGAACCCGGTTCCATGGTTGTGCAGGCTCCTGTCCGTAGGGTGCGCCGACCCAGCCATGCTAACCAGCGGCCACCGCTCCCGCCTCCGCATCCGGCCACGGGTCGGCAAGAGAGAGGAAAAGAGATCGGGTGAAATACGGATAAGAGGACGGCCGGGAGGAGCGGAATCCGGTCGTCGTGGCGCGGCCGATACCCTGGGGGCGTGACGTTCCCGGTAGTCGGCATGATCGGCGGCGGCCAGCTCGCTCGTATGACACACGAGGCTGGCATCCCGCTGGGCATCAGATTCAAGCTCCTCAGTGACACCCCTCAGGACTCCGCGGCACAGGTCGTCGGCGATGTCGTCATCGGCGACTACCGCGACCTGGACACGCTGCGCGCGTTCGCGCGGGGCTGCGACGTGATCACCTTCGATCATGAGCATGTGCCCACCGAGCACCTGCGCGCCCTGGAGGCGGACGGCGTCCCCGTCCGCCCGGGCCCCGACGCGCTGGTGCACGCCCAGGACAAGGGGGTGATGCGGGCGAGGCTCGACGCCATCGGCGTGCCGAGCCCACGGCACCGGATCGTGGCCGACCCGCAGGACGTGGTCCGCTTCGCGGCCGAGGGCGACGGGTTCCCGGTCGTCCTGAAGACCGTGCGCGGCGGCTACGACGGCAAGGGCGTGTGGGTCGTCGGGTCCGCCGAGGAGGCCGCCGACCCGTTCCGCGCCGGCGTCCCCGTGCTCGCCGAGGAGAAGGTCGACTACGTCCGCGAGCTGGCCGCGAACGTCGTACGCTCCCCGCACGGCCAGGCCGTCGCCTACCCGGTGGTGGAGTCCCGGCAGGTCGGCGGGGTCTGCGACACGGTGATCGCCCCGGCCCCCGGCCTGGACGAGGCGCTCGCGCTGCGGGCCGAGGAGCTGGCGCTGCGCATCGCCAAGGAACTCGGCGTCGTCGGCCACCTCGCCGTCGAGCTGTTCCAGACCCGCGACGGCCGCATCCTCGTCAACGAACTGGCGATGCGCCCGCACAATTCCGGCCACTGGAGCCAGGACGGCGCGATCACGTCGCAGTTCGCCAACCATGTCCGCGCGGTCCTCGACCTCCCGCTCGGCGACCCGCGCCCCCGCGCGACGTGGACCGTCATGGTCAACGTGCTCGGCGGCGACTACCCCGACATGTACTCGGCGTATCTGCACTGCATGGCCCGTGACCCCCAGCTCAAGATCCACATGTATGGCAAGGACGTGAAGCCCGGCCGCAAGGTGGGGCACGTCAACACCTACGGCGACGACCTGGACGACGTGCTGGAGCGCGCCCGTCACGCAGCCGGCTACCTGAGAGGCACCATCACCGAATGAGCCCCGTTGTTGGCATCGTCATGGGGTCGGACTCCGACTGGCCCGTCATGGAGGCCGCCGCCAAGGCCCTCGCCGAGTTCGAGATCGACTACGAGGTCGACGTCGTCTCCGCGCACCGTATGCCGCGCGAGATGATCGCGTACGGCGAGCGGGCGGCGGAGCGCGGGCTGAAGGTGATCATCGCGGGCGCGGGCGGCGCCGCCCATCTGCCCGGCATGCTCGCCTCGGTCACGCCGCTGCCGGTCGTCGGCGTCCCGGTCCCGCTGAAGCACCTCGACGGCATGGACAGCCTGCTGTCGATCGTGCAGATGCCGGCCGGTGTCCCCGTGGCCACCGTCTCCGTCGGCGGCGCCCGCAACGCCGGTCTCCTCGCGGCCCGCATCCTCGCCGCGCACGACGGTGAACTCCTCGCCCGCATGCGGGACTTCCAGCAGGAGCTGAACGACCAGGCGACCGAGAAGGGCAAACGGCTGCGCGCCAAGGCCGAAGGGTCGAACGGCTTCGGTTTCGGGAAGTGACAGGTATGACCTCACTGGACCAAGCCAGGGCGCTGCTGCGCGAACACCCCGTGGTCGACGGCCACAACGACCTGCCGTGGGCGCTGCGCGAGCAGGTCCGTTACGACCTCGCCGCCCGTGACATCGCCGACCACCAGAACGCGCATCTGCACACCGACCTGCCGCGGCTGCGCGAGGGCGGCGTGGGCGCGCAGTACTGGTCGGTGTACGTCCGCTCGGACCTGCCCGACGCGGTCCCGGCCACCCTCGAACAGATCGACTGCGTACGGCAGTTGCTGGCCCGCTACCCGAAGGACCTGGCGCCTGCGCTGACCGCGGCCGACATGGAGGCGGCGCGCGCGGACGGCCGTATCGCCTCGCTCATGGGCGCGGAGGGCGGCCACTCCATCGGCTGCTCGCTGGGCACCCTGCGCGGCCTGTACGGCCTGGGCGTGCGCTACCTGACGCTCACCCACAACGACAACGTGCCGTGGGCGGACTCGGCGACCGACGAGCCGGGCGTCGGCGGCCTGTCGGCCTTCGGCCGGGAGGTCGTACGGGAGATGAACCGGCTGGGCATGCTCGTCGATCTGTCCCATGTGGCGGCGACGACGATGCGGGACGCGCTGGACGCCACGTCCGCGCCGGTGATCTTCTCGCACTCCTCGTCCCGCGCCGTGTGCGACCACCCGCGCAACATCCCCGACGACGTCCTCGAACGGCTGCCCGCGAACGGCGGTATGGCGATGGTGACGTTCGTGCCGAAGTTCGTGCTCCAGGCCGCCGTGGACTGGACGGCCGCGGCCGACGACAACATGCGCGCGCACGGCTTCCACCACCTCGACACGACCGAGGAGGCGATGAAGGTCCACCGGGCCTTCGAGGAGGCGCACCCGCGGCCCGTCGCCACGGTGGCCACCGTCGCCGACCACCTGGACCACATGCGCGAGGTCGCGGGCGTCGACCATCTCGGCATCGGCGGCGACTACGACGGCACGCCCTTCACACCGGACGGCCTGAACGACGTGTCCGGTTATCCGAACCTGATCGCCGAACTGCTCGACCGCGGCTGGTCCACATCCGACCTGGCCAAGCTGACCTGGCAGAACGCGGTACGCGTGCTGGGCGCGGCGGAGGACGTGGCCCGCTCGCTCCAGGCGACGCGCGGCCCGTCCAACGCCACGATCGAGTCACTGGACGGCTGACCGCCCGGGCGGGCGGCCGTCACAGCCAGCCGCCCGCCCCGCCCGACGAGGCGGCACGAGGACACTGGCCCCGTACCTCTCGTCCTGGTCAGCAGGCGCACAGGCAGAACGGGTGGCCCGCCGGGTCCGCGTACACCCGCCAGGTGCGCGAGCGGTCCTCCGTGTCGAGCGGGATCGCGCCCAGGGCGAGCACGCTCTCCTCTGCCGCGTCCAGGTCCTCCACCGTGAGGTCCAGGTGGAACTGCTGGGACTGGCCGGGCTCCGGCCACTTCGGCGGCACATGCCCGGGCGCCGCCTGGAAGGCCAGCGTCTGCCCGCCGGGCACCTTCAGGTCCACCCAGTCGGGCTCCTCGGGGTGCGTTTCGACGGTGCCGCCCATCACCTCGGCGTAGAACCCGGCGAGCGCGCGCGGATCGGGACAGTCCAGAACGACGGCGCCCAGCTTGGCGTAGGCCATGACTTTCCTCCTCGATCGCTGGTTACCCCCAGATCGGGGATACGGGTAACCGTTACTGTATGCTCCCGCATGGGGGGTAACGTCGCAAGCATGAGTGAGCGATCGCCCGCACCCGGTGGACTGGCGCTGATCGAGAGCCTGGTCAACACCCTGGACATCGAGTCGGGCGCCGACGCGCTCGACACGGCGGACGGTCGGGCGCGCTTCGCCATCGGCGCCGAGGAACTGCCGGCGGCGCGCGAACTGCGCGAGTCGCTGCGCGCCACCCTGCTCGCCCACGCGGGCCACCCGCCGCACCGCGAGGTGACCCCGCTCGGCCGGCTGCTCGCGCACGCGCCGCTGTACCTGTCCGTCGACGACCGGGAGGGCACGGCGGCCCTCGCCCCCGCCGCCGACGGCTCCCCGCTGCTCTCCCGGGTCGCCGCCGCCGTCGCCGAGGCGCTGGTGGCCGGCACATGGCTGCGGCTGAAGGCGTGCGAGGCCGTGACCTGCCACTGGGCGTACTACGACCGCAGTCCCGCGGGCCGCGGCCGCTGGTGCTCGATGCAGGTGTGCGGGGCGCGCGCGAAGATGCGGCGGTACCGGGCCAAGGAGACGGGATAGGGCGAGGCCCCGTTCCCCGGCCGCGCCCATCGGTCGGCTGCGGCGCCACCGTGGCTGGTCGCGCAGTTTCCCGCGCCCCTTGGGGGAGCAGCCGCCGTCGTCGGCTGTCGCGTCGTTGTGGTTGGTCGCGCGGTTCCTCGCGCCCCTTGGGGGAGCAGCCGGCCCGGTGCGGCAGAATGCACCAGGACGCCGGTTCGGCCGACTGAGCCTCGGCCGAACCGACGTCGCCCGCCGGGCGGCCACGGGTTATGCGGTGGGGCGGCCCATGGCGCGGTAGGTCCAGCCGGAGCGGCGCCACAGGTCGGGGTCCAGGGCGTTGCGGCCGTCGAGGATCACCTTCGCCGCGGCCACCGCGCCCAGCTCGGCCGGGTCCAGTTCGCGGAACTCCCGCCACTCGGTCAGGTGCAGGACGACGTCCGCGCCGCGCACGGCATCCAGTGCGGAGTCCGCGTAGCCGAGCGTCGGGAAGACCCGGCGGGCGTTGTCCATGCCCTTCGGGTCGTACACCGTCACCTGACCGCCCTGCAGATGGATCTGACCCGCCACGTTGAGCGCGGGCGAGTCCCGCACGTCGTCCGAGTCGGGCTTGAAGGCCGCCCCGAGCACCGCGACCCGCTTGCCCAGGAAGGGACCGCCGCCCAGCGCCTCCCGGGCCATCTCGACCATCTGGCCGCGGCGGCGCATGTTGATGGAGTCGATCTCGCGCAGGAAGGTCAGCGCCTGGTCCGCGCCCAGTTCGCCGGCCCGCGCCATGAACGCCCGGATGTCCTTGGGCAGACAGCCGCCGCCGAAGCCGATCCCGGCGCGCAGGAACTTCTTGCCGATCCGGTCGTCGTAGCCGATGGCCTCGGCGAGCCGGGCCACATCGCCGCCGGCGGCCTCGCACACCTCCGCCATCGCGTTGATGAACGAGATCTTGGTGGCCAGGAAGGAGTTCGCGGAGGTCTTCACCAGCTCGGCGGTCGGGAAGTCGGTCACCACGAACGGCGTGCCCTCGCCGACCGGCGCCGCGTACACCTCGCGCAGCAGCTTCTCCGCCCGCTCGCTGCGCACGCCCACCACGATGCGGTCCGGGTGCAGGGTGTCCTCGACGGCGAAGCCCTCCCGCAGGAACTCCGGGTTCCAGGCCAGTTCGGCGTCGGCGCCGGCGGGCGCGTGCGCGGCCAGGTAGGCGGCCAGGCGGTCCGCGGAGCCGACGGGCACGGTGGACTTGCCGACGACGAGGGCGGGAGCGGTCAGATGGGGCGCGAGGGAGGCGATCGCCGCGTCGACGTACGACATGTCCGCCGCGTATTCGCCGTGCTTCTGCGGGGTGTTCACACAGACGAAGTGCACATCGCCGAACGCGGCGACCTCGGCCCAGTCCAGGGTGAACCGCAGCCGCCCGGTGGCGCCCTCGATGCCGGCCACGTGTTTGCGCAGCAACTCCCTGAGCCCCGGCTCGTACATCGGGACCTCGCCCCGCTGGAGCAGCGCGATCTTCTCGGGTACGACGTCGAGCCCCAGCACCTCGAAGCCCAGTTCGGCCATGGCCGCGGCGTGCGTGGCGCCGAGATAGCCGGTTCCGATCACGGTGATCTTCAGGCTCATGGGTGCTCCAGGGGGAACGGATGCGATGCGAGGCCGAGCATAGCCGGGGGCTTTCGGCGCCCTGCGGCGGGCAACAGGCCGGCCGTCGCCAAGTCCCCGTGGGCGCCGCCCGCGGGCGCGTTCAGTCGTCGAACCCCTCCGCCGCCCGCTTCTCGCGCAGTTCCCGGATCGCCCGGCGGCGGGCGAGGCGGTGGGTGCGGCGGATCTGCGCCTCCCGGTTGCGGCGGCGGTCCCGGTCGGTCTCCGGGAGCACCGGCGGGACCCGGCGTGGCCTGCCGTCCGCGTCCACCGCGGCGAACACCAGGTAGGCGGAGCCGACCTGGGTGGCAGGGGCCGACTCGTTCCAGCGTTCCGCGAGGACCCGCACACCGATCTCCATCGAGGTCCGGCCGGTCCAGTTGACCTGTGCCTTGACATGGACCAGATCGCCGACGCGGACCGGTTCGAGGAACGCCATCTCGTCCATGGACGCGGTCACTGCGGGACCCCCGCTGTGCCGCCCGGCCACCGCGCCCGCCGCGTCGTCGACCAGCTTCATGATCACTCCGCCGTGCACCGTGCCCAGCAGGTTGGTGTCGCTGTGGGTCATGATGTGGCTGAGCGTGGTGCGGGACGCCGACGTGGGCTTGCCCGGAATGTCGGATTCCGCTGTGCGGGCCTGGTCTGTCATGGCCTCCACCATATGCCGAGCAGGCATCTGCGGAATTTGTGTCAGGTTGGCAACAGCGGCGCTCTTATTTTCCGACGGCCCTTGTAAGCCATACAGTCCTGCCCTGCACACTGGGGCGCATGAATGATTGGCCCGAGGGATGGTCCGACGACAACCGCGGCAGCCGCTTCGGACGCGGCAGCGCCGGCGCGCAGCCTGAGGGCGCCCGCGTGATGCGCCAGGTACGGCGCGGCCAGGCGACCCCGCCAGGACAGCGCGGATACGGCGGCCCCGGCCCGTCGGCGCCGCCGCACGGCCAGGTCCCGCAGCAGCCGACGTACACCGACGGCCAGGGCTACGACGACTACGGCGACCAGCACGGCTACGACAGCGGCTACAACACCGGGCAAGTCTACGGCAGGCCCGGCGGCGGCGGTCCGGGCGGCCCGGCCGGACCGGACCCCCGCGGCCCGCGGCCCGCGCCGAACTGGCGGCGCCGGATCAAGTGGACCGCGATCACCGTGGTCGGCGTCCTCGTCGTCACCACCGTCGCGACCTACTTCTGGGCCGACTCCAAGCTGAACCGGGACGTCGACCTCTCGAAGGTCATCGAACGGCCGGAGGCGGGCAAGGGCACCAACTACCTGATCGTCGGCTCCGACAGCCGCAAGGGCATGTCGGACGAGGAGAAGAAAAAGCTGCACACCGGCTCCGCCGAGGGACAGCGCACCGACTCGATGATGATCCTGCACGTCGGCGGCAACGGCGACACGCTGATCTCGCTGCCCCGCGACTCGGACGTGGAGATCCCGAGCTACAAGGGGTCGACGTCCGGCAAGGTCTACCAGAGCACGGGGCGGCACACGAAGCTCAACGCGGCCTACGCGGAGGACGGGCCGACCCTGCTGGTCCGCGCGGTCGAGTTCAACACCGGTCTGCACATCGACCACTACGTGGAGATAGGCTTCGCCGGCTTCGCGAACATCGTGGACGCGGTCGGCGGCGTCGACATCACCATCGACAAGGGCTTCAAGGACAAGTACTCGGGCGCCGACTTCAAGGCGGGCAAGCAGACGCTGAACGGCGAGCAGGCGCTGGCCTTCGTGCGCACCCGGCACGCCTTCGCCGCCTCCGACCTTCAACGCACCAAGAACCAGCAGAAGTTCCTGTCGGCCCTCGCCCACCAGGTGGCCACGCCGTCGACGGTCCTGAACCCGTTCAAGCTGTACCCGACGCTGGGCGCTGGCCTGGACTCGCTGACCGTCGACAAGGACATGAGCCTGTGGAACCTGGCGTCCATGTTCTGGGCGATGAAGGGCGTCAGCGGTGGCGACGGCACCTCGATGAACATGCCGATCTCCGGTTCCAGCGGGGGCAACCTGGTCTGGGACAAGGCCAAGGTCAAGACGCTGGTGAACGAACTGAACAACGACGAGAAGGTCACCGTCACGGGTTAGCTCCGCTGGTTTGGCCGTGGGGCGCGTCGTTGTTGGGTGCGGCTGCGTCGTGGCTGGTCGCGCCCACGCGGCGGAGCCGCATGTCGATACAGCCCCGCGCCCCTTTGGGGCTCCGGTTGTCGTTCGGGTGCGGCTGCGTTGTGGCTGGGCGCGCAGTTCCTCGCGCCCCTTCGGGGCTGCTGTTGTCGTTCGGGTGCGGCGCCGTCGTGGCTGGGCGCGCAGTTCCCCGCGCCCCTTTCGGGGCGTGTTGGTGAGGGCACCCCGGGGGGTGCCCTCGGGTGGGGTCAGGTTCGGGCGGTTGCCATGGCTCGGCAGGTCTCCGCGCAGCGGCGGCATGCCTCGGCGCAGCGTTGCATCTGGGCGTCGTCCGGCATGGTCATACACGCCTCCGCACACATCTCGCACGCCGTCGCGCACATCCGGCACATCTCGGCGGACATCGGCGACCGCCGCATCATCATGTCCGCGCACATCCGGGTCATCTCCGAGCAGTCCATGAGCGCGCGCATGATCTGCATCTGGGCCTGGCCGCCCATCGACAGGCAGGAGCTCATCGTCTCCTCGCACACGCTGTGGCAGCTCATGCACGCCTGGATGCAGTCCTGCATCTGCTGGGTCATGGCCGGCATGGTTCCGGGCTGGGTCATGGCTCCTCCACGGGGAACGAAGGGGGCCCGACGGGCCCCTGTTCTTCCGTCCTACTCCGGTCGGCCATATCCCGCCATCCGGCGACCGCCAAGCGCTCCGCTGGTCTGGCCGTAGTGCGTCGTTGTTCGGGTGCGGCAGCGTCGTGGCTGGTCGTCCCCACGCGGCGGAGCCGCATGTCGACACAGCCCCGCGCCCCTTTGGGGGCGCCGTCGGACCGCGGCGCACTTCACCGGGCCCGCTCAGAAGGACGCCCTGTCCTTGCCGGCGCACAGCACCTCGTCGCCGCGTACCGCCCCCGGTCGGCCCTGCGCGGGCGGCGGTGCCTTCACCTTGTGCACCTCGTGGAAGTCCGCGCCGGCGATCACCCTGAGCACCGGCCCCTGGTCCGGCACCGCCCGCAGCTCGCTGCCGGGCAGCGCCGCCGCCACCGACCGGGCCGAGCGGTCCCAGCGCGGGTCGTAGACGACCACCGTGTGCCGCACCTCCCGCTCCGACGAGGTCACGGGCCGCCCGGTGGTGGCGAAGCCGGTCGCGGCGAGGGCCGCGTCCACCCGCTTGCCGAGCCCCGCCGTTCCGGTGCCGTTCTCCACCTGCACCCGGATCTGCTGCGGCGCCACGTCCACCGGCACGGAAGGGGCCTGCGTCGGCCGCCGCTCCACGGTGAGCGGCTTGTCCTCGCGCAGCGACCGGAACAGCTGCTCCGCCCGGACCGGGTCCCACTTCAGGGTCGACCCGATGCCCTTGACCGGGAACGCCATCTGCCCGATCGGCACGGTGGTGAACTCGGAGGAGGCGGGGGAGAAGGTGCGCATCGCGCGGCCCAGGTCGAGCAGTTCGTCCGTGCCGAAGCCGGTGTCCGCCCGGACCGAGCCCAGCACCGCCCGTGTCACGTCCCGGAACCGCATCGGGTTCAGCAGCACCCCGGAGGAGGTCGCCCGCTCGATCAGCGCCGCCAGGAACCGCTGCTGGCGCTGCATCCGGCCGAGGTCGCTGGCCCCGTCGACGTGCCGCGAACGGACGTACTGCAGTGCCTCGCCGCCCATCAGCGTGTGGGTGCCGGGCGCGAGGTCGAGGCCGGTGAACGAGTCCTTCAGAGGCGTCGTGGTGCAGATCCGGACCCCGCCGACCACGTCGACCGTCTTCATGAAACTGGTGAAGTCGACCTCCAGATAGTGGTCGATCTTCACATGGGTCATGTGCTCCACCGTGCGCACGGTCAGCTGCGGCCCGCCCTCCGCGTAGGCCGCGTTGAGTTTCAGCGGATGCGGGCCGTGGCGTGCCCCGGTGGTCTCGTCGACGTGCTCGGGCACCTCGGCGTACGAGTCGCGCGGCAGGCTCACCACGGTGGCCCGCTCCCGGTCCTCCGAGATGTGCACGATCATGATCGTGTCGGTGCAGTGGCACGGCGCGCCGCCCAGCCGGAACCGCCGCCGCTGCTCCTCACTGATCTTGTCCCGGCCGTCGGTGCCGACCAGCAGGACGTTCGTGCCGTGCCCGCCGCTCGGCCGGTTCTTCATGTCCCGGAACGGATCGACCCGGGCGATGTCCGCGTCCAGGCTGCTGACCACCGCGTGCCCGATCCCGGCCGAGGCGAGCACCACCACGGACAGCGTCGTCACCGCCCGCATGGCCCAGCGGGGCCGCTTCTGGCGCACGGGCCGCACCGGCCGCGCGGGCGGCCGCTGCGCACGACGGGGCGGCTGCGGTCGGCGCTGCGGCCGGGCAGCGGGCCGGGACGGGCTGGGGGACAAGGGGACACCTCCGGACGACGGCCGTACGTGGGATCCGGGAGCACCGTAGGCCCATACGATCTCCAGCCCGCGTCAGCGCCCCGGCGGCGCGCACCCGTGTCCCCCATTCGCGGTAACGTGAGCCCCCTATGAACGCCAAGCCCGACGTGCGGCTCCCCGCAGTTTCTGTGATCATGCCCGTCCTCGACGAGGAGCGGCATCTGCGCGGCGCCGTCCAAGCGATCCTCGCGCAGGAGTACGCCGGCGAGATGGAGGTCGTGATCGCCCTCGGTCCGTCCACGGACCGCACGGACGAGATCGCCGCCGAGCTGGTCCGCGACGACCCGCGCGTGCACACCGTCCCGAACCCGACCGGTCGCACGCCGGCCGCCCTCAACGCCGCGATCAAGGCATCCCGCCATCCGATCGTGGTACGTGTCGACGGGCACGGCATACTCTCGCCGAACTACATCGCGACCGCCGTACGGCTCCTGGAGGAGACCGGCGCCCAGAACGTCGGTGGCATCATGCACGCCGAGGGCGAGAACGACTGGGAGCGGGCCGTCGCCGCCGCGATGACCTCGAAGATCGGCGTCGGCAACGCCGCCTTCCACACCGGCGGCGAGGCCGGCCCGGCGGAGACCGTCTACCTGGGTGTCTTCCGCCGCGAGGCACTGGAGCAACAGGGCGGCTACAACGAGGAGTTCATCCGCGCCCAGGACTGGGAGCTGAACTTCCGCATCCGCGAGGCCGGCGGGCAGATCTGGTTCTCGCCCGAGCTGAAGGTGTCCTACCGCCCCCGCCCTTCGGTGCGCGCCCTGGCCAAGCAGTACAAGGACTACGGCCGTTGGCGGCATGTCGTGGCCCGCTACCACGAGGGCTCCATCAACGTGCGCTATCTGGCCCCGCCGACGGCGGTGTGCGCGATAGCGGCGGGCCTGGTGGTCGGCGCGGTCCTCACCCCCTGGGCCTTTGTGATCCCCGTCGGCTATCTGGCGGCGATCGTCGCCGGCTCGGTGCCCGCGGGCAAGGGCCTGCCGCCTGCGGCCCGGCTGCGCATCCCCGTGGCCCTCGCCACCATGCACATGTCCTGGGGCTGGGGCTTCTTGACCAGCCCGCGCTCCCTGGCCCGGCGGGTCATCGCCTCCCGCCGCCCGGCGGTGCTGAACTCCCGCTGAACCGACCGGACTTCGCCCGAACGCCGGCGGGCCCCTCCCGAGACAGGGAGGGGCCCGTTTCACATCCGCGGCGGAAACCCGCTTCGGCGCGCTACCACCGGTAGGGCCGGTACACGTCCATGCACTGGTCCTTGTCCGAGCCGTTGATGGCGTCGGAACCGCCGGGCAGGTCCCCGGCCTTCGGCTTGGACTGCTTCGGATAGGCGGTGCCGTCGCGCCAGTCGGCGCCCACGACGACGGTGACCCCCGACACATCGGTCGACTGCTTCACCGAACTCATCGGGATCCCCAGCGACTTGGCGACCGCCTGGGCGTCGCCCTCCAGGTCCGCGCTCGGATAGCGCACCACCGTCGCGTCCTCGGACAGCGGCGCCGATGTGTCCGCCACCGCCCTGCTGTAGCCGTGCTGGACCAGCACCTGGCCGATCGTGCGCGCCCGACCGGAAACCGGGGCCTCGGTACTGGTCCGGGTGGCGTTCTGCACCAGCACCCCGAGCCGGTCGGCGGCGACCGATGGCGCCTTGGTCGCCTCGGCCGTGGCGGTCGGCTTCTTCTCCTTGTCCGCCGCGCCCTTGTCGTCGAACGGCACGTCGTCGCGGAGCATCCGCCACATCTTCTCCGCGTCGACCGGGTCCGGTACGACGTGGTTGGCGTCCTGCGAGTCCTCGACCCACGGCATCGTCGTCATGGTGATGCGGTTCGTCGGCACCGTCTTGAGCTGCATGCCCAGGTCGTACAGCTTCCTGACCGTGCCGATCTCCTCCGAGACCTTCAGGGACTTGGTGGCCGCCTCGGCGAGGCCCATCAGCCGGCCGGTGTCCGTGAAGACGTTCTGCTGCTTCAGCGTGCGGATCATCGAGTTCATGTACATGTGCTGGGCTCTCGCCCGCAGGATGTCGCTGCCCCAGGCGTGCCGGGTGCGCAGCCACTGCAGCGCCTGCTTGCCCTTCACCTTCTTGGTGCCGGCCGTCAGCTTCAGGCCGGAGCCGCCGGGCACACCGGGCAGCGGGCGGTCCCACACGTTCTGGTTCACACACACGTCGACCCCGCCGATGGCGTCCGCCATCTTCACCACGCCGGCGAAGTCGATCGTCATCCAGTGGTCGATGTAGACCCCGGTGAGGTTCTCCCAGGTGGCCAGCGTGCAGCCGGCCCCGCCGCGGGCCAGCGACGCGTTGATGATCGTGTTGGTCGCCTGGAACGTCTCGCCGGTCTTGGGGTCCTTGCACGCCGGGATGTCGACCCGGGTGTCCCGCGGAATGCTCACCACGGCCGCGCTCTTGCGGTCCGCGGACAGGTGGATGAGCATCTGCACATCGGCGAGCGGCGGGTTGCCCCGGTTGTCCCTGCTGCCGCCGAGCTTCACGTTCTCGTCCGAGTTACGGCTGTCGGAGCCGAGCAGCAGGATGTTCATCGGCGTCTGTCCGGCCGCGTTCGGCTGAGTCCTGTGCGCCTTGGAGTCGCCGCTGCTGCGCTGGCCCTTCTGGATGTTTCCGTTGAGGTGCTGGTAGTAGAGGTAGCCGGCGCCCGCCGTGCCGAGTATCAGCACCGCGAGCACCGTCGCCGACCAGCGCAGCGCACGCCGTCCGCGGCCCCGTCTGTCACCGCTCGGACCGCCCCCGCGCCGCCCGCCGCCGTGCCGGCCGCGTCCGTCGGACGCGCCTGGTCCCCGCGGTGCGAGCGACATCGTGTCGTCGACCGCGGGAGCCTCCCCCCGCACACCGCTCTGCGCCAAATCCCTGCCCTCCCCACCCTGCGCCTTGCAACGGGCCCGTCCCGCGTCGGGTTAGACGCGCGACGGGCCCGCTGGGTTACCTACGAGGCGCACTTGACCTTGTCTGCCGTGGACTTGTCCACTTCCGGCGCCTTTGTCGGAGCGGTGAGGGACACGCCCGCACCCTTGAAGTCCTTCCCCAGGGTCAGCGTCATCGTCGGCAGCCCCTGGGAGTTGGTCACGCTCTCGCCCGGTTTCATCGCGGAACCGGACAACCCCATGATGGCGGCCAGCCTACGGGCCTGCGGCGCCTGGTCCGGCGCGTACTCCAGAGTGGTCTTGGCCAACTCCGCCGGGGCGTTGCCCGCGTTCTCCGACTTGAGCACGCCCTCGTCGGTCTGCAGCCACTGCAGGGTCTCCTGCGCGCTGCCGGACACGGCGCCGCCGTTGAGGATGCGCACCCGGACCTCGGACGCGTCGGACTTGGTGCCCTTGAGCCGGGCGGCCTGCGCGTCCTTCTGCGCCTTCTGCTTCTTCTTCACCTCGGTGAAGGAGACGTCGTTCTTGATCGCGTCGAAGATCGCGGGCGCCGTGCTCTTGTTGACGACGACGGTCGCCTTGACCGTCTCCGCCGGGTTGTCCAGCACCGGCACCGTCATGAAGCTGATGTTCTTCGTCGGCACCTTCTTCAGCTCAAGCGCCACGTCCTTCAGCGTGCTGACCTTGCCGATGCCGGTGTCCACGGTCAGCGCCTTGGTGGCGGCCTCGGCCAGCGACACCAGCTTGGTCGGGCTGGTCAGGGTGTCGCTGGAGGCCATCTTGCGCATCAGCGACGCCAGGAACTGCTGCTGCACCTTGATGCGGTCCAGGTCGCCCTGGTTGCCCCAGGCGTGCCGGGTGCGGACGAACGCCAGCGCCTGCTCGCCCTCGATCTTGGACTCGCCCGCGGGCAGGTTCAGATGCGACTTCGAGTCGTTCACCGCGTGGTCGAGACACACGTCGACCCCGCCGACGGCCGACGTCAGCGTCTTCACCGCGTTGAAGTCGGCCATCATGAAGTGGTCGACGGGGACGCCGGTGAGCGTCTCCACCGTGCGCATGGTGCAGCCCGGGTCACGGCCGTCCTGGCCCAGGCTGGTGTTGAAGCGGACGCCGTCCGTGCCCGGGACGACCTTCTCGCTGCCGTCCTCCTGCTTCGTCGGGCAGTCCGGGATGTCCACGATCAGGTCGCGCGGGATGCTGAGCGCGGTGGCGTTCGTCCGGTCCTTGGAGACATGCAGCAGGACGTTGGTGTCGGCGTGCCCGACGCTGCCGTTGTCGCCGTAGCCCTCGTTGCCCTTGCCGGTGCGCTTGTCGGTGCCGATGATCAGGATGTTGAAGGCCTCGTTCTTGCTGAAGCCCTGCTTGCCCGCGCTGCCCACGTCCGTGGTGGTGACGTTGCCCTCAAGGTGCTTGAGGTAGGCGTACGCGGCGGCGCCGGTGGCGATCAGGACGAACGCCATGGTGCCGCCGGTCCACATCACGGCCTTCTTCGCCTTCGACTTCTTCTTGACCGGGCGGCGCCCGCGCCGGCCGGCCGGCGGTTCGGGCTCCGCCCGCCGTCTGCGCTGCGGCGGAACCTCCCGGCCGGGCGCCCGGCCCGTCTCCCGGCCCGGCGCCCTGCTCTGCTGCCGGCCCGGCGTCGCCGTTCTCTCCCGCGGGGCACGGTCGGATTCCCGGGAATCGGATCTGCGCGGCCCGGGCACCGACGACTGCGGTGCGGAAGGAGTCAGTCGCAGTTCGTATTCGCCGGTGTTCGGATTGAGTACCCACTGGTCTGCGGGATCGATGTTGTCCGCCCGCCCACGGCCTTGCGCGTCCACGGTTGTCCGAATCCTCCGTCGGGGCCACGCGGCGCCTTCCCCCTCAGGCGCTCGGGTCTCGGTTCAAACAGTGCACGGCCCCAGGACGGACCTCGTGGCATGGTGCACCGGATCGCTCACACTATCCGCCCAGTTCAGCGTCAAGCGACGGCGGTGACAAATTCCACGTCCCTACAACCGGGCAATCCGCCCCATATTCATGGGCGGAAGTCTGTTCCCTTGGCGCGCGCTTTACCCGCAGGGGTCCTCGGTGGCGGTGTTCCCCTCGAAGGCCGGGGCCGGGGAGAGGCCGTTCCGCCCACCTGAATTGCCACTTTTTGTCGCCGATTCCGCTGGATTCCGCCGGGTGATCGTCACCGGGGCATCGGACCGCAACTGCTCGAACAGCTTTTCCGCCGCGGGTTCGACGAGTTGGTCGCGGTTGGCGTCGGAGAGGTACGACTCCCGGGGAACGGTCAGGAACTGCATATGTTCGGTGGGGATGTTCCGCAGTCCGCGCACGAGTTGGTACAAACCGCGCAAACTCGCCAGTCCTGGGTCGGTGGTGAGCGCCGAAGTGGCCGCCTCCAGCAGCGGATACAGCTTCACCGGGCTCAGCAGGATGTCATCGGTCCGTGTCTTGGCGACCAGCGCGCCCAGGAACTGCTGCTGCCGCTCCACGCGGGCGGTGTCGCTCCCGTCGCCCAGCGACTCGCGGGCCCGCACATAGCCGAGCGCCTGCTCGCCGTCGAGCGTGACCCGGCCCGCGGGCAGCCGCAGCCCGGCGGCCCTGTCGTCGACGGGCTCCCGCAGACACACCTCGACCCCGTCGACGGCGTCCACCATCTCCTTGAACCCGCTGAAGTCGACGACGGCGTAGTGATCGATCCGGATGCCGGTCAGCTTCTCGACGGTGCGCACCGCACAGGCCGAACCGCCCGTCTCGAAGGCGCTGTTGAGCATCGCGAACACCGGCGCGCTGCGCCCGCCGTCCGGCCGCAGACAGCTCGGCACGGCGACCATCAGGTCCCGGGGGAGGGACACCGCGGTGGCGCGGTGCCGGTCGGCGCCCAGGTGCAGCAGGATCGCGGTGTCGGACCGCCCGGCCCCCGTGTCCCGCCCGTACGCCCCGTTGCCGTCCCCCGAACGCGTGTCGGAGCCGATGAGCAGGATGTTCTGCGCGCCGCGCACCAGCGCCGTGGGCCGCTCACGCTCATAGCGGGCCAGTTCGGCGGCGGCCGCCTCGTCCGCCGTGATGTTGCCGTCGAGCCTCGTGTACGCGACCCATCCGCCGCCCGCGCCCAGCAGGACCAGCGCCGCCAGCCCCAGGACCGCCCCCTGCGTCCAGCGCCGCCGGCGCCGGCGTATCAACCCGTACGCGGTGGCGGAGGCGCCCGCGTCCGGACCGGATTCGCTCCCGCGGGGCGTACCTGCGGTGTCGGTCACGTCCGGACCACCCCCTCGTGGCGTACGAGCGTGTCGCCCTGCTCCTACGACGATGGCCCGCGACGGTCCGAGAGGCGGCCCCCTGTTACTCCAGTCGAGTGAAATCCAACGAGCCGTCCGAGGCACCGGGGCACCCCAGCGCGACAGCCACCCCAAAACATGCACGCAACCACCGGTAACACCGGGGCCGCCACGCTCCGGTCGCCGACTCGCGCTCGTTCCCCGGGCGGCCCGCATCCGTTCCCGCCCGGCCCACCGCCCACAACCGACCGCAGCACACCGCCGGACCCCCTGCCAGCTCCGGCCGCCATCGCCGCGCTCGCCCCTCCGGGGGGCGGGGCCGCATTCGTTCCCGGCCTGAACCGCCGCCCGCGACCGGCCGCAGCACACCGCCGGGCCCACGGCCTGCTCCGACCACCATCGCCGCGCGCGGGGCCGCACTCGCGCTCGTTCCCCGGGCGGGCCGCATTCGTTTCCGCCCGGGCCGCTGCCCGCGACCGGCCGCAGCGCACCGCCGGGCCCACCGTCAGCTCCGGCCGCCATCACCGCGCTGGCCCCGGCCCCCGCCGCGCTCGCCCCGAGGAGGAGTCGCATTCGTTCCCGGACGGGGATGGGCCCGCGCTCGCCCCTGGCGGGGCCGCCGCCGCTGCTCGCCGCTTCCCGCTCGGGTCGGCGTGGGCGGCTGCGCCGCCTGGGACCGTCCCGGCTCCCCACGGAACCACTCACATTCCCCGCCGGAGCCGCCACCTGTTCCGATAAGCCCGCCCGGTCGGGCATGCCGCCGGAACCGCCACCCGCTCCGGTCGGCATGGCCGCGCTCGCTCCCGGATGGGTCCTTGCTCGCCCCCTGGCGGCACCGTGCTCGGTCCCCGGGTTTCCGGGTGGGGCGGTGCTTGTTCCGGGGCGGGCCGCTGCCGCTGTCCGGCGCCTTCCGTTGCGTCGGGGCGGAAGGCTGTCGGTCGGTGGGGCTGCCGTCCGCCCCGTTCGTGTGGCCGCAGTTGTTGCCGGCCCGGGGCGCATCCGCTGCTCGTTGCCGCCGGGGGCGGCGTTCGGTTCGGTCGGTGGGGTCGTTGGTCCCGGGCGGAGCCCCGGGCGGAGCCGTCCGCTCAGTGGCGTGCCGCGGTCACCCGTTCGGTTTCCATTCGCTTGGCCAGGGCGGCCTCGTCCAGCCGCGCCAGGTGCCGGCACAGCACGACGGACCCGCCGACGGCCAGCGGAGCGTACAGGCCCGCGCTGAGCCCTTCCCAGGTGTCGTACGGCAGTCCCGACAGCAGCCGGGAGCCGGGCCCGATCAGATCCAGCGCGGGCGCGTCGGCGCGGGCCCGCTCCACGACCTCGGCCCCCGTCATCTCCGCGCCGGCCACGATCAGCGCCGGCTCCTCCGGATCCACCGGCGCGAAGGGCGCGAACCGGTCCCCCTGACCCGGCACCTCCACGGCGTAGTCGACGAACCCGTCCGGCGGCTGCGGGAACCGCCCGCCCAGCGGGCGCAGCGCCAGCGCGACCCGCTCGCCGGAGCAGGCCCGCGCCGCCTCCAGCGAGTCCGGCCCGCTCACCACGACGTCGGCCGCGGCGGGATTCCCGGCCACGTCCGCCACCGCGCCCACCGACGAACACGCCAGCAGCCACACCGCGGTCTGCCAGTGCGCGGGCAGCAGGAGCGCGACCCGGTCCCCGGGTCCGGCGGCCAGGTCGCCCTGGAGCAGATTCGCGGTCTTGGCCACCCAATTGGCGAAGGTGGCCACGGACAGTTCGACGCGTTCGCCCGTGGCGTCGTCGTAGAAGGTCACCAGGGGGCGTGCGGGATCCGCGGCGAGCGCGGAACGCAGCAGGTCGGCGGGGGTGCGATCGGTGGCGTTCACCCGCGCAAGGGTACGCGGCGGCGCGAGCGCGCACCGGCCGGCGGCGCCACCGGTTCGGACGAGCGACAGCCGACGGACCGTCAGTTCACCGATGGACAGATATGTATGACTATGTTCAAGATCAGGGGCATGCGTGGATATTTCTCCTCTTCCATCGGCGCCCCCTCGGTCGGTCTCACCTGCGCGGCCGTACTCGCCCTCCCGCTGACCCTGCCCGCGCCCGCGACCGCCGCGACCGCCGCGCCCGAGAGACCGGCGCCGACCGCGGACGGGGCCACGACCGTCGCCCGGCCGGCCGACGCCGCCCTGCCCGGCAGGACCCAGTCGCTGCCCCTCGTTCCCCTCACCCGTGCCCGCGACCTCGGCTCCGCTTCCGAGCAGGTCGTGCACCGCCGGGACGTACGCCGCTTCTCGCTCGTCGGCGTGGTCTGGGACAACCCCGGCACCGAACTCCACGGCAAGGTCCAGGTCCGCACCCGCTCGGTCGCCACCGGCAAGTGGTCAGGCTGGCAGGACATCGAGACGCACAACGCCGACCACGGGGCCGACCCGGACACCGCGGAAAGCACCTCGGGCCGGGTGCGGGGTGCCACGGCCCCGCTGTGGGTGGGCGACTCGGACGCCGTGGAGCTACGGGTCAGGGCCGACGCCGCACCGGCCACCGGCGACGGCCGCACCGGCTCCTCGGCACCCCTGCCCTCGGGGCTGCGTCTGGACCTGGTCGACCCCGGCACCGAACCCAGGCGTCAGGGCTCACCGGCCGACGCCTCCCGCACCGGTCTCGGCCTGGACGACGCCGCGGCCGGCGCCTCAGCCGCCAACACCGACCTCGTCCCGCTCGGCGCCGCCGAGATCCCGTCGCTGAGCAAGAAGGACACCGAGCGGGAAGCGCTCGCGCTGCGCGGTACCCCACGGGCCGGGACACCGCGCGTCCAGCCGTACGTCGGTCCGCGCCCGCGCATCGTCACACGGAACGGCTGGGGCGCGGACGAGAAGCTGCGCGAACGGGGCTTCGGCTACACCAAGTCGGTCAAGGCGGCGTTCGTGCACCACACCGCCTCGGGCAACAACTACAAGTGCGCGCAGGCCCCGTCCGTCATCCGCGGTATCTACCGCTACCACGTCAAGAGCATGGGCTGGCGGGACATCGGCTACAACTTCCTCGTCGACAAGTGCGGCACCATCTACGAGGGTCGCGCCGGGGGCGTGACCAAGGCCGTCCTGGGCGCCCACACCCTCGGGTTCAACAGCGACAGCATGGGAATCGCGGCCATCGGCACGTTCAGCTCCAGCAAGCCGACCGCCTCCGCGGTGACCGCCGTCGCCAAGCTGACGGCGTGGAAGCTCGGGCTCTTCGGCGCCAATCCGAAGGGCAAGACATACCTGAAGTCCGGTGGTGGGAATCTGTACCCGAAAGGGAAGAACGTACGACTGAACGTGATCTCCGGCCATCGGGACGGATACGCCACGGACTGCCCGGGCAAGCACCTGTACTCCAAGCTCGGCTCGGCCCGTACCGCCGCGGCCCGCTACCAGGGGCGCTGAGGTCACAGAACGCGTGTACGCCGTCGGGGACGGCCGGGGGAACATCCGCACCCGGATGTCGCGTGACACCGCGCGGCCATCGAGGGCGTCATCGGACGGACTGCATACACTGGCCGGCCGGAAGACAGTTCGGCCGGTCCCGGCAGGAAGCGGAGACGACAGGTGACAGAAGCCATCCTCCTGGTCGGCGGCAGGGGCACCCGGCTGCGTCCGCTCACGGTGCACACGCCCAAGCCCATGGTCCCGGCCGCCGGGGTTCCGTTCCTCAGCCACCAACTGGCCCGGGCGCGGGCGGCCGGCGTCGACCACATCGTCCTCGCCACGAGCTATCTGGCCGAGGTCTTCGAGCCGTACTTCGGCGACGGCGCGGCGCTCGGTCTGCACATCGAGTACGTCACCGAGGAGGAGCCGCTGGGCACGGGCGGCGCGATCCGCAACGTGGCCGCGCGTCTCCATTCGGGGCCCGACGACCCGGTGCTGGTCTTCAACGGGGACATCCTCACCGGCCTCGACATCGGGGCGCTGGTGGACACGCACGAGTCGACGGGCGCCGATGTCTCCCTGCACCTCACCCAGGTGACCGACCCGCGCGCCTACGGTCTGGTGCCCACCGACGACACGGGCCGCGTCCTCGCGTTCCTGGAGAAGCCGCAGACCCCCGAGGAGATCGTCACCGACCAGATCAACGCCGGGGCGTATGTCTTCCGGCGCTCGGTGATCGACACGATCCCGGCGGGCCGCCCGGTGTCGGTGGAGCGCGAGACCTTCCCGGACCTGCTGTCGGCAGGGGCCCATCTGCAGGGGATGGTGGACTCGACGTACTGGCTCGACCTGGGCACCCCGGCGGCCTTCGTACGCGGCTCGGCCGACCTGGTGCTGGGCCGGGTCCCCTCGCCGGCCGTCCCCGGCCGCTGCGGGGACCGGCTGGTGCTGCCGACGGCGCGGGTCGCGCCGGACGCGAAGCTGACGGGGGGCACGGTGGTGGGCGAGGGCGCCCTCGTGGCCGGCGGCGCCCGGGTGTTCGGCAGCACGATCCTGCCCGGCGCGGTCGTCGAACCCGGCGCCGTCATCACCGACTCCCTGATCGGCACCCGCGCCCGGGTCGGCGAACGCTCCGTCCTGACCGGCACGGTCATCGGCGACGGCGCGGTGATCGGCGCCGACAACGAACTACGCGAGGGCGCCCGCGTATGGTGCGACGCCCGCATCCCAGCGGGCGCGCTCCGCTTCTCCCCGGACCAGTAACGCCCCGAGCCCCGCGGCGCATCGGCCCCTGGACCGGTCTGGCACCAACGGGCGCCGGGGCTACAGTCGGCCGATGTCCGTGCGGGGCATGCGGGGGGCGCGGCGGGCCGGTGTCCTTCCGCTGAGGAGGATGAGGCGGGCGGCCCGGTGCCGCTGGCCCGCGTACGGTTCCAGCAGCGACAGCATCACCGCGTCGTCCGCGTGCCGGTCCCCGGCGAGAGCCCAGCCCACGATCCCCGGCAGATGCAGATCCCCCACGGTCACCGCGTCCGGCGCCCCATGACTGCGCTGCACCGTCTCCGCCGACGTCCAGGGCCCGATCCCCGGCACGAGTTCCAACCGGGCCTGCGCGTCCGCCGGTTCCATGCCGGCCGCCTCCTCCAGGCGGGCGGCGACCCGCACCGCCCGCAGGATCGTCGACGCCCGCTTGTCGTCGACCCCGGCCCGATGCCACTCCCAGGACGGGATCAGCGCCCATGTCCGCGGCGCGGGCATCACCCACAGGCGCCCGGCCATGGGTCCCGGCGCCGGTTCCCCGTGCGTGCGCACCAGCAGCCGCCACGCCCGGTACGCCTCACCGGTCGTGACCTTCTGCTCAAGGACCGACGGGATCAGCGACTCCAGCACCAGCCCGGTCCGGGTGAGCCTGAGCCCCGGCCGCCGGCGCCGGGCCACGGCCACCAGCCGGTGCCGCGGCGCGAACGCGTCGGGGTCGTCCGCCGCGCCGCACAGCACGGGCAACCGCTCCAGCAGCCAGTCCGCCCCGGGCCCCCACGCCTCCCCGCGCACCTCGCCGCCGTACGCGGACACCCGGAGCGTCCCGGGCCCGTCGGGCGTCCTGCTGGCCCGCCACACGGACCCGTCCGGCGTGGCCAGGAACGTGGGGTCCGCCGGCCCGCGCCTGAGCGGCCCGAGCACCAGCCCGAGATCCAGCGGCCCGTCCGGCGCCCAGGTCCGTGCCCGTCCCGGAGCCGGCCCGGTCTGCCGCGGTATGCCCGCAGGCAGGGCGACCTGCCCGCCGCGCACGGTCGTACGCGTGGGCCGCGGAGCGAAGCGTCCTGCCACGGTGGGGTCCCAGAGTTGCCGGAGTGGTCCTACGACACGTACGAGACCAGGCGCTCGTACGGCACCGTCAGCGTACTTCCATGAACGCCGACGCCTCACGCTCCGGGCGCGGCCGGGGCGGCTCCGCCGGATGCCCGACCGCCACCGCGCCCATCGGATCCCAGTTGCCGGGCAGCCCCAGGACCTCGCGCACCACGTCCCGGCAGAACATCGTCGACGACACCCACGCCGACCCCAGCCGCTCCCCGGCCAGCGCGACGAGGAAGTTCTGCACGCCCGCGCCCATGGCGACGACGAACATCTCCCGCTCGGCACCGTCGCGCCGCGCGTCCCCGTAGGTGTGCGAGCCGTCCATGACGAGGCACGGCACGACGAGATGGGGCGCGCCGCGCAGCACCTCCCCGCGGCGCACCCGCTTCGCGATCGACTCCTCGCTCTTGCCGTCGCGCCGCAGGTCCGCGATCCAGGCGTCCCGCATGGCGTCGAGCAGCCGGGTGCGCGCACCGGCCGACTCCAGCAGCACGAACCGCCACGGCGTCGTATGGTGCGGGGCGGGCGCGGTCACCGCGGCGGCCACCGCCCGCCGTACCGCCCCGGGATCGACGGGCTCGTCGGTGAAGGCCCGCACGGTACGCCGCAGGGTCACCGCCTCCCGTACCGCCTCGGAGGTGCCGAGCCGGAACATGTCGTCGCGGGCGTCGCGCACCAGGGCCCGCGCGCCCGTCCCGTGCTCCCCGGCCACCAGGTGGGGCAGCCCGCGCAGCACGGCGACGGGCCGCCCGTCCGCCTTGCCCTTCACCAGGTCGCCCGCTGCGGCCAGTTCGTCCGCCGTGGCGACGACGGTGGCGCTGAGCGGGTTGCCGTACGCGTCCGTGCCGCCGCGCAGATCGTCCAGGACCCGCACGCCCGCGGCGCCGATCGCCACGTCCGTGAGCCCCGCGCGCCAGGGCCGTCCGAACGTGTCGGTGACCACGACCCCGACGTCCACGCCGAGGGCGTCGCGCAGCCCGTCGCGGATCGCGCGCGCGGACGCGTCCGGGTCCTCGGGCAGCAACAGCACCGTGCCCGCCGGGGTGTTGGAGGCGTCGACCCCGGCGGCGGCCATGACCAGGCCCTGCCGGTTCTCGACGATCCGCAGCGGGCCGCGCCGGGCCACGACCCGTACCGTCTCCGCGTCGATCGCCGCCTCCCGGTCGGCCGCCTCGACGGCGCGTCCCTCCGCCTTGGACACGATCTTGGAGGTGACGAGCAGCACATCCCCGTCGCGCAGCCCCGGTTCGGCGGCGGCGATCAGCTTGCCGATGTCGTCACCGCGCTGCACCTCGGGAATCCCGTCAGGCGCCCAGACCCGGAAACCAGCCACCTCGCTGTCCGCGGTCCCGTGAGCCAGGCCGGCGGCGGTCCCGTCAGCCGCGCCGGTGTCGGCGGTGCCGTCGGTTCCGGCCCGCCGCGGGATCGTCTCGTCGCTCACGCTCCCCGCACCTCCTCCGCGAGTGCCAGCGCCTCACGCGCCATCTGCGCGGCCGCGTCCACATCGGTCATCATCAGCGGCACGGCCCGGCAGCGGATGCCGGCGGTCTCCACCCGCTCGACCGCGTCCGCGTCGACCGTGTCCACCAGCCAGCCATCGAGCAGCCCCGAGCCGTAGTGCTCGGCGACCGCCGCGGCCGTGGACTCCACGCCCACCGCCGCGAGCACCTTGTCGGCCATCCCGCGCACCGGCGCGTTCCCGACGATGGGGGACAGGCCCACCACCGGCACCCCGGCGTCGGCGATCGCCTCCCGGATGCCGGGCACGGCCAGGATGGTGCCGACGGAGACGACCGGGTTGGACGGCGGGAAGAGGATCACGTCCGCCTCGGCGATCGCCTCCAGGACACCCGGCGCCGGCTTGGACTGCTCGGCGCCGACCGGCACGACGGCCTCGGCGGGAACGGAGGCGCGCAGCCGCACCCAGTACTCCTGGAAGTGGACGGCCTTGCGCTCGCCGTCGATCTCCACCGCCACATGCGTCTCGACGCGGTCGTCGGTCATCGGGATCAGCCGTACGCCCGGCTTCCAGCGGTCGCACAGCGCCTCGGTCACCGCGCTCAGCGGATAGCCGGCGCCCAGCATCTGCGTCCGCACTATGTGCGTGGCGAAGTCCCGGTCGCCGAGCCCGAACCATCCGGGGCCGGCCCCGTACGCCGCGAGTTCGTCCTTGAGGTGGAAGGTCTCGTCGGCCCGACCCCAGCCCTGCTCCTCGTTGATGCCGCCGCCGAGCGTGTACATCACCGTGTCGAGGTCCGGGCAGACCTTCAGCCCGAAGAGGTGGATGTCGTCGCCGGTGTTGCCGATGACCGTGACGTCCGCGTCCGGCGCGGCCTGCCTCAGGCCGCGCAGGAACCGGGCACCGCCGATGCCGCCTGCCAGAACCACAATGCGCATGGAAACAGTGTGTCAGCCGGGTACGACAACGCGTCAGGCAGTCACCGGACACGGCTCGACGCGCGCCTCGCAGTGCGGCGCGGTGTGCATGGGCATCTCCGTGAGGCCCGGGTGGTAGACGTGCAGGCTGACCGCGGGCTCCAGCGCGTCGTTGAGCACCTCGTGCACGTAGCCCGGCGCGAACACCCGTTGCACGCCCGGCGTCAGGACGCGGGTGCCCCGCCGTGTCCGCTCGGTCAGCGCGCCCTCCAGGACCGTCAGCACTCCGGAGGAGCGGCCGTGGTCGTGCCGCCCGCTGCCCTGGCCCGGCACCCACGACAGCAGCCACACCTCATAGCCGGGGCCGGTGCGCAGCCGGTGGTACCAGCGGGTCGTCGCGTCGTACCGGACGAGGTGTTCCCACTGGGCGCGGTCGGCCGCGACCGCCCGGGCCAGGCCGGCGAACTCGGCGACGGTGGCCGGGTGCTCGCGCGGTGGCTGCAGCAGGTGCGGGACTTCGAGGAGGTCGCCGGCGATCTGGAGGTCGTTCTCGCTGTTCATGGGGGTGCTGTGGGTCCTCGGCAGAGAAGCGGCAGGAAATCTGCGGGAAAAGGAAGGGGCGGCTTCTGGAACGGTGAAGCGGAGGAAGGGCGGTACGAGAAAGCGGTGCCTACGAAGCGGAGGCGCGGGGCTGGCCGGAGCGCGGGTGGCTCAACAGCCGGAACACAGACAGTGCAGACAACAGCTACAGCGAGCGCGGGCAGCCCCGTGCGACCCGGCGGAGCGGGTCGGGACGAGTGCCGAATGCGCGAGCATGCCCCCAAGAACAGCGGTTCACACCCGCACTGTCAACTCGACGCCCGAAATGTGGCACATGCTTCACCTCATCCGGTTCATCTGTAGGGGAAAGGTTTGCTCGCCGGTTGTCCGGGAGACATGGCGCACATCCGGGAGCACGAGTCTCGTCGGAACGCGATCGAACTCCTGGGCGTCCTTCTCCGTACGGATGCCTGTACGAGGTCGGCGGCCCGCCCGGGCCCCCTCGGCGTGTCAAGGTTTATGGCGATTTGAACACTTTCCGCACGGCCTTGGTTCCGCAGAGTGAATAACGGGCCCAATAGCAGATCTCGGCTTGACTCGCCCGGAGCAGCACACTTGTAATTTCACTCGTGTCGTTCAGCCGAAATCGGTAACGGCCACCACACGGGGACGTGAAAGACAGACGAGGGGCGCACATGACCGAGCTGGTGCAGCAACTGCTGGTCGACGACGCGGACGAGGAACTCGGCTGGCAGGAGCGCGCGCTGTGCGCCCAGACCGACCCCGAGTCCTTCTTCCCCGAGAAGGGCGGCTCGACCAGAGAGGCCAAGAAGGTCTGCCTCGCCTGCGAGGTCCGCTCCGAGTGCCTGGAATACGCCCTTGCCAACGACGAGCGCTTCGGCATCTGGGGCGGCCTGTCCGAGCGTGAACGCCGCCGTCTGAAGAAGGCGGCCGTCTGATTCGAACAGCTTCGAGCGGCGCGGAACCTTCACGTACTGAGGTCACGAACGGCCCGTAGCAGGTGGGTTATCCACAGGCGGCGGGCCGTCGGCATGCCCAGCCGATAGTGTGGTCGCTCGTCCGAGACGCCCCCGTGCCCCCTCGGGGCACAGGCGTCCACCACAGTCCACCGAACCGGGGCCCGTACCTCGATGTCCGTGCACAGCCATACGGCAGCCCGTCAAGACGCCGCTGCCGCAGCAGCGTTCGACCCTGCCGGTCCGGCAGCGTTCGAACCAGACCCCTCGGCGGCGTTCGACCCCGCCCGTCCTCCTGAGTTTCCGCGTCACGTGGTGACCGCGGTGCTCGTCTCCCATGACGGCGCCCGCTGGCTGCCCGACGCGCTTGCCGGGCTGTTCGGCCAGGAGCGGCCCGTCCAGTACGCGGTGGCGGCCGACACGGGCAGCGCGGACGACTCCGCCCAGCTCGTCACCGACGCGCTCGGCGCCGACCGCGTCCTGCACCTCGCCCGCCGCACCGGCTTCGGCCAGGCCGTCGAGGAGGCCCACCGCACCGCACCGTCGCTCACCCCGGACGACCTGCCGTACCTGAAGCGCCCCAGCGGCTGGGACCCCGCCACCCGCACCTGGCGCGACGACGCCTACGACATGCCGGAACTGCCGCACGGGGAACCGGTCCAGTGGCTGTGGCTGCTGCACGACGACTGCGCCCCCGAGCCCGACGCCCTCGCCCAGCTGCTGCGCGTGGTCGACAACGAGATGGAGCTGGGCCGCGACGACGTCGCCGTCGTCGGCCCCAAGCTCCGCGGCTGGTACGACCGCCGGCAGCTCCTGGAGGTCGGCGTCAGCATCGCCAACTCCGGCCGCCGCTGGACCGGCCTCGACCGCCGCGAACAGGACCAGGGCCAGCACGACCACGTGCAGCGCGTCCTGTCGGTCTCCAGCGCCGGCATGCTGATCCGGCGCGACGTCTTCGAGGAGCTGGGCGGCTTCGACCGCCGGCTGCCCCTCATGCGCGACGACGTCGACCTGTGCTGGCGCGCCCACGCCGCCGGCCACCGCGTCCTGATCGCCCCCGAGGCCGTCGTGCGGCACGCCGAGGCCGCCTCCCGCGAGCGCCGCACCGTCGACTGCGTCGGCCGCACCGCCGCCTCACCGCACAAGGTCGACAAGGCGGGCGCCGTCTACACCCTCCTGGTCAACGCCCGTACGGCGGTGCTGCCCTGGATCCTGCTGCGCCTGCTGCTCGGCACCCTCCTGCGGACCGTGGCCTATCTCGTCGGCAAGGTCCCCGGGCAGGCCGTGGACGAGGTCCGCGGTCTGCTGGGCGTGCTGCTGCGGCCCGAGCGGATCGCCGCGGGCCGGCGCAGCCGCGGCCGTCCCCAGATCGACAAGGCCGAACTGCGCCCGCTGTTCCCGCCGCCCGGCGCGACCGTGCGGGCCACCGTGGAGCAGGTCGCGGGCAACCTCTTCGGCGCCTCCGACTCCGAGGTCTCCTCGGCCGGACGGCACGGCGGCGCGGTGGAGTCCGGGCCCGGCGGCGACGACGCGGACTTCCTGGAGATCGAGCAGTTCGCCCGCCTCAAGCGCATCGCCCGCAAACCCGGCCCGGTGCTCTTCCTGGTGCTGCTGCTCGTCTCGCTGGCCGCCTGCCGCTCCCTGCTCGGCGGCGGCGCCCTGTCCGGCGGCGCCCTGCTGCCCGCACCGGCCGATGCCGGCGAGCTGTGGTCGCGCTACCTGGACGCCTGGCACCCGGTCGGCGCCGGCGGCACCCCGTCCGCGCCGCCCTACCTCGCGATCGTGGCGCTGCTCGCCTCCCTGCTCTTCGGCTCGACGGGCCTCGCGGTCACCGTCCTGCTCGTCTGCTCGGTGCCGCTGGCCGGCTTCACCGCGTACTTCGCCTCCCGGCCGCTCGTCACCTCCCGCCTTCTGCGCGCCTGGGCGGCCGTCGCCTACGCGTTCCTGCCCGCCGCCACCGGCGCCCTCGCGGGCGGCCGGATCGGCACCGCGGTGCTGGCCGTGCTGCTGCCGCTGATCGCCCGCGCGGGCATCGCCGCGAGCGGCCTGGCACACGGCCCGGACGCGCGCGGCAGCTGGCGCGCCACCTGGGCGTACGCCCTGCTCCTGACCGTGGCCACCGCCTTCACGCCGATCGTGTGGCCCATCGCCCTGATCCTCGGCGTCGGCGTGCTGGCCGTGCGCCGCTCCGACCTCGTCGCAGGCGGCCTGCGCTTCCTCGCCCAGTTGGGCACCCCGCTGCTGATCCTCGCGCCCTGGTCGCTGACGCTGCTCCCGTCCGGCTTCTTCCAGGAGGCCGGACTGGAGTACGGCCCCTCGGCCGCCTCCGCGCTCGACCTGCTCGGCGCCAGCCCGGGCGGCCCCGGCACGGTGCACGGGCTGATGCTCATCGGTCTGGTCCTGGCCGCGCTGGCCGCGCTGCTGCGCTCCGAGCGCCAACTGGGCATCCGCACCGCCTGGGTGGCGGCCCTGGTCGCGCTCTTCTTCGCTGCCCTGTCCAACGGCTCCGCCTGGGCCGGGCCCGCCACCCTCGTCTACGGCATCGCGCTCCTGGCCGCCGCCGCGCTCGGCGCCGACGGGGCACGCGCACGCGTGGCCGAGCAGAGCTTCGGCTGGCGCCAGCCGGTCGCCGCGCTGATCGCCTTCGCCGCAGCGGCCGGACCGCTGCTGGTCGCGGCCGGCTGGATGATCCGCGGCGCCGACGGGCCGGTGCAGCGGCGCGACCCGGTGCAGGTGCCCGCCTTCGTCGCCGAGGAGAGCGGCACCCGTGACCAGGCCCGCACCCTGGTCCTGGACAGCGACTCCGGGGCGCACGTGCGCTACACCCTCGTCCGCGGGTCCGGCGTCCGCATGGGCGACGCCGAACTCGCCGTCGCCGACGGGGAGAACGCGACCCTCGACAAGGTCGTCGCCAACCTCGTCGCCGGTTCCGGCGCCGACCAGGTGGACCAGCTCGGCGGCTTCGCCGTGCGCTACGTCCTGGTCCACAGGGGCGCGCCCCGCGAGGTCAGCCGCGTCCTCGACGCCACACCCGGCCTGAGCAGGCTCAGCCAGCAGCACGGCAGCGCGCTGTGGCGCGTCGACCGGCCGGTCTCGCGCGCCGCCATCGTCTCCGCCGACGGCGCGGGCAGCCCGCAGTCCGTCGCCGCCGGGCCCGTGGAGATCCACACCACGATCCCGTCCGGCTCCGACGGCCGCGTCCTGCGGCTGGCCGACACCGCCGCCGACGGCTGGAGCGCCACCCTGGACGGCAAGCCGCTCACCCGCACCACGGTCGACGGCTGGGCCCAGGGCTTCGAACTCCCCGCCGGCGGCGGCACACTGGACGTCACCTACGACGACCCGTTCGGCCACACCGCCTGGCTGTGGGCCCAGGGCGCGCTCGCCGTCGTCCTGGTCGTGCTCGCCCTGCCCGGCCGCCGCCGCGACGTCGACGACGACCTGCCCGAGGAGGAGGCCGCCGTCGCCGAGGCCGCCACCGGTGAGGGCCGCCGCGCCCGCCGTCTGCGGGCCCAGGCGGAGGCCGAGGCGTCCGGCGCACCGGAGGGGACCGACCCGGACGGCACACCGCCGCCCGCACCCCAGGCCCCCGCGGCCGTACCGCACCAGCAGTCCTACGACTCGGGGATGCCCCCGGCCGAGGACACGCCCGCCTGGGAAGGCGACCCGGCGGCCTACGCGGGCGCCGAGTACTACGGCGGCCAGTACCAGGGCGCCGAGGCGTACCAGGGCGGTTACGACCAGCAGGCGTACCAGGCCGACCCGTACCAGAGCGGCCAGTACGACCCGTACGGGTACGGCGGGCAGTCCCAGCAGGGCGCGTACGACCCGACGTACCAGCAGGGCTACGACCCCGGATACCACCCCGGATACGACCCGGCGGCCCAGCCCCACCCGCCCCAGCAGTCGCACCCCCACGGCACCGGCAGTGAGCGCCCCGACGGGAGCCAGCAGTGAAGCGCACGACCCTGTCTCTGATCGCCGGCACGGCCGCGCTCGCCGCCGTCACCGGATTCGCCGCGCTGGAGACCCCGGACGCGGCCGGCACGACCACCGCCGAGGCGGCCGTCGAGCTGCCCGTGGAGCGCACCAGCCTGCTGTGCCCCGCGCCCAGCCTCTCCGACATCGCCGAGACGTCGTACACGTCCTTCACGCCGGTCACCAAGGGCGCGGCGAGCGACGGCAAGGCCCGGCTTCAGGCGGCGACCGAGGAGTCGGCGGACGGCACGGGCGACACCAAGAAGGGCAAGGACACCAAGAAGAAGACCGCCGAGCCGGTGCTCACCCCCAAAAAGCCCGGCACCCCGGCCACCGGCGACACCTCCGGTGCCGACGGTACGGCGCTCGTCGGCACCGCCGAGGGGAAGTTCGCGCCCGGCTGGACCGTCCAGGAGACCACCGCGGTCGCCGCCGGCACCGGCCGCGGCCTGCAGGGCGTCACCTGCACCGCCCCGGACACCGAGTTCTGGTTCCCGGGCGTCGGCACGGACGCCGACCGCACCGACTACGTACACCTCACCAACCCCGACGACGGCGCGGCCGTCGTCGACCTGGAGCTGTACGGCAAGGACGGCGCGGTCAAGTCCACGGCGGGGGAGGGCATCACGGTCCCGCCGCACTCCAGCAAGCCCGTCCTGCTGTCCACGCTGGCCGACCAGCAGCAGGCCGATCTGACCCTGCACGTCAACGTGCGCAGCGGGCGGGTCGGCGCGGCCGTCCAGGCCCTGCACGCCAAGAACGGCGGCGACTGGCTGGCCGCGTCCGCCGACCCGGCCGGCACGCTGGTGCTGCCCGGCATCCCGAAGGACGCCACCTCCGTCCGCCTGATCGCCTTCACCCCCGCGGACTCCGACGCCGACCTGAAGATCCGCCTGGCCTCCCCGGCCGGTCTGATCACCCTGGCGGGGAACGAGACGCTGCATGTGAAGTCGGGCATGACCACGGCCGTCGACCTGGGTGAGGTCACCCGGGGCGAGGCGGGCTCCCTGGTCCTGTCGGCGACGGACCGGTCGGTGCCGGTGGTCGCCGCGCTGCGTGTGATACGCGGCAAGGGCGAGAGGCAGGAGACGGCCTTCATCCCCGCCACCGCGCCCGTCGGCCCGCGCGCGACGGCCGTCGGCAACGGCGCCAAGGACACCACCCTGTCCGTCACCGCCCCCACCGCCGCCGCCCAGGTCAAGGTGACGGCCTCGGCGGGCAGCGAGGGCGGCAGCGCGGTGACGAAGACCTATCCGATCAAGGCGGGCACGACCCAGGACCTCGACATCCCGGCCCCGGCCGGGCTGAAGGGGACGTACGCCCTGACCGTGGAGTCCGTCTCCGGCGGCCCGGTGTACGCCTCTCGCACCCTGACCGCCACGGAGTCGGGCGTCGCCGGCTTCACGGTCCAGACGCTCCCGGACGACCGGGGGACGGTCGCGGTGCCGGAGGCGGACCAGGATCTGTCGGTGCTGCAGAAGTAGGCGCGACGAGGGCGGGTGCGGTGGGGGGAGCGGCGCGGGCGCGGTGGGGGAGCGGAGCGGGCGCGGTGCGGGGAGCGGGCTCAGTCCTCGCCGTACCGGGGGTCGACGGTCTCCGGGGTGAGTCCCAGCAGTTCGGCGACCTGTTCCACGACGATCTCGTGCACCAGCGCCGCCCGCTCGTCCCGCCCCTTCGTGCGGATCTCCACGGGGCGCCGGTACACCACCACGCGCGCCGGGCGCCCGTCGTGCGCGGGCAGGGCCCCGCCGAGTGGCACGGCGTCGTCACTCCATACGTCCCCGGGCCGCCCGTCCAGCCGGGGCACCTCCAGCACCAGGAAATCGATGTCGGCGAGCTGCGGCCACCGCCGTTCCAGCCGTTCCACGGAGTCCTGCACCAGGTCCGCGAACGCCTCGGCGCGGCTGGCCGCGAGCGGCACCTGCGGCGGGGCGATGGGCCCGCGCATGCCGCGCCCGTGGCGGTCACGACGACGGGGCCCGGGGCCGGCGGCACGGGGCGGTACACGGTTGTCCATCACTGGTGAAGCGTAGTCCTCGCGCGATCCGCCCGCCGGTCCCCACGCGGCGACAGGACCGCGGACCGGGCGGCCTGTGCCGCATGTCGCGTGATGACCATTCCAGCCAAGGTTGAGCACGTTTCCGTATCCCTCCGAGACCGCCGAGCTCAAGCCAATTGACGGTGTTTGTACCGACTCATGACCGGATGCCGGTGCGCCGGGTACCGTCCGCGACGCGGTTCGCGCAGGTCAGCAGGGCCTGATCGGGGAGGTGTGTGGGGCGTTTCACAGCACGACACGGTGGAGTGACCTGGTGGAGAGTCGTCGCGGCCCGCTCAAGAGTGCGGTACCGTCCAACATCGTGAGCCCTGTACGTCGCTGTTCGCGCACCGCCTGCGGCCGACCCGCCGTCGCGACGCTGACGTACGTCTACGCCGACTCGACCGCGGTCCTCGGCCCGCTCGCCACCTACGCCGAACCCCACTGCTACGACCTGTGCGCCGAGCACTCCGAGCGGCTGACCGCCCCGCGCGGCTGGGAGGTCGTCCGGCTCCTCGACGGCTCGGCCCCGGCCCGCCCCAGCGGCGACGACCTGGAGGCGCTGGCCAACGCCGTGCGGGAGGCGGCACGCCCCCAGGAGCGGGCGGCCGAGGCGGGCGGCGGCGGGGGGCGCGGGGCGGACCCGATGGAGGTCGCCCGCCGCGGCCATCTGCGGGTGCTGCGCTCACCGGACAACTGATCCCCCGGGGAACCTGCCGCGGATCCGCGCACACCCATTGACGCGCGGTTGTCGCGGACACGACCATTCCGTCAGCCAGAACGAGAATTCACTTTCCGCATGGCGGAAACTGACGGAAGCCGGGGAGGCCCCCCGTGTACGTCCAGCAGCTGGAACCCGTCGCCGCATCGCTCGCCCTGTCCGCACTCGTGGCGGCCCTGCCGCTCGTCATCGTCCTGGTCCTGCTCGGCGGCGTCCGCATGAAGGCGCACCTGGCGGGCCTCATCGGCCTCCTGGCGGCCGTTCTCGTCGCCTGGCTCGCCTACCGCATGCCACTGGAGCAGACCCTCTCCAGCGCCGTCCAAGGGGCCGCGTTCGGCCTCTTCCCGATCCTGTGGATCGTCGTCAACGCCCTGTGGGTCTACCGGATGACCGTCCGCACCCGGCACTTCGACATCCTGCGCCGCTCCTTCGGAAGACTCTCCGACGACCCGCGCATCCAGGCCCTGGTGGTCGCGTTCTGCTTCGGCGCCCTCCTGGAGGCCCTGGCCGGATTCGGCGCACCCGTCGCCATCTGCTCGGTCATGCTGGTCGCCCTCGGCTTCGACCCGGTGCGCGCCGCCGTGGTCTCCCTGGTCGCCAACACCGCGCCCGTCGCGTTCGGCGCCATGGGCACCCCGGTCGTGACGCTCGCCCAGGTCACCGGGCTGCCGCTGGACTCCGTCGCCTCCGTCGTCGGCCGGCAGACCCCGCTGCTCGCCCTGGTGGTGCCGCTCGTCCTGGTCGGGCTCGTCGACGGACGGCGCGGTCTGCGCGAGACCTGGGTGCCCGCCCTGGCGTGCGGAGTCGCCTTCGCCGTCGCCCAGTTCGCCGCCGCCAACTACCTCTCCGCCCAACTCGCCGACATCGCCGCCTCCCTGGCCGGCGCCGGCGCCCTGGTCGCCGTACCGCACGCGCGCGTACCCGCCACCGAGGCCGTACGCGCGTCCGTGCTGACCGGCGCCCGCAGCGACGACCTGGACGAGACCGACCCACGCCCCGAGGTGCTGCGCGCCTACGCCCCCTACGCGTTCATCGTGGTGATCTTCTCTGTCGCCCAGATCCCGGCCGTCAAGGACCTGCTCGCCCGGGCGACCCGGACGTACGACTGGCCCGTCCTCGACGTCGCCGCCCCCGACGGCACCCCGGTCGGCGGGAACGTCTTCAGCTGGCCCGTCGTCTCCACGGGCGGCACGCTCGTGCTGCTCGCCGGGGTGTGCACCGCCGCCGTACTCGGGGTGCACGCGCGCGTGGCGGTGCGCGAGTGGGCCGCGACCGTACGCGAGTTGAGGTTCGCGATCCTCACCGTGACGTCCGTGCTGGCCCTCGCCTACGTCATGAACCTCTCCGGGCAGGCGGCGACGATCGGCCAGTTCGTCGCCGCGGCCGGCGCCGGACTCGCCTTCCTCTCGCCGGTCCTCGGCTGGTTCGGAGTGGCCGTCTCCGGATCGGACACCTCGGCCAACGCCCTCTTCGGCGCCCTCCAGGTGAGCGCCGCCCGCGAGTCCGGCCTGTCGCCCGAACTGCTCGCCGCCGCCAACAGCTCCGGCGGCGTCCTCGGCAAGATGATCTCGCCGCAGAACCTCACCATCGCCTGCGCCGCCGTCGGCCTGGCCGGCCGCGAGGGCGACCTGCTGCGCCGGGTGCTGCCCTGGAGCGCCGGCCTGCTCCTCGTCATGTGCCTGATCGTCGTCGGCCAGAGCACGCCGGTCCTGGACTGGATGCTGCCCTGACCTCGGCGGCACGCTCACAGCGGCCACCCGTGGTCCGCACAGCGCGCCGCAGGTCCGGGCGGGTAGTTTGTGCTGACCGATAGGACTTCAGGAGGGTTGGCCGTGGCTGCTGATCTGTCGCAGATCGTAAAGGCGTACGACGTACGCGGAGTGGTCCCGGACCAGTGGGACGAAACGCTGGCCGAACTCTTCGGCGCGGCGTTCGTCCAGGTGACCGGCGCCCGGGCGATCGTGACCGGCCACGACATGCGACCGTCGTCGCCCGCCCTGGCCCGCGCCTTCGCGCGCGGCGCGGCGGCCCGCGGCGTGGACGTCACCGAGATCGGCCTGTGCTCGACCGACCAGCTGTACTACGCCTCGGGCGCCCTCGGCCTCGCGGGCGCCATGTTCACGGCCTCGCACAACCCCGCGCAGTACAACGGCATCAAGATGTGCCGCGCGGGCGCCGCGCCGGTCGGCCAGGACACCGGCCTCGTCGAGATCCGCGAACTGGCGGAGGGCTGGCTGGAGTCGGGCGCCCCGCAGGCCGCCGCGCGACCGGGAACCATCACCGGACGGGACACGTTGGAGGAGTACGCGGCGCACCTGCGCTCACTGGTCGACCTGACCTCCATCCGCCCCCTGAAGGTCGTCGTCGACGCGGGCAACGGCATGGGCGGGCACACGGTCCCCACGGTCTTCGCCGGCCTGCCCCTGACCCTGGTCCCGATGTACTTCGAACTGGACGGCACCTTCCCGAACCACGAGGCGAACCCGCTCGACCCCGCCAACCTCGTGGACCTGCAGAAGCGGGTGCGCGAGGAGGGCGCCGACCTCGGCATCGCGTTCGACGGCGACGCCGACCGGTGCTTCGTCGTCGACGAGCACGGCGACCCCGTGTCGCCGTCGGCGATCACCGCCCTGGTGGCCGCCCGCGAACTCGCCCGCAACGGCGGGCACGGCACGATCATCCACAACCTGATCACGTCCTGGTCGGTCCCCGAGGTCGTCAAGGAGCAGGGCGGCACCCCGCAGCGCACCCGGGTCGGCCACTCGTTCATCAAGGCGGAGATGGCGCGCACGGGCGCGATCTTCGGCGGCGAGCACTCCGCGCACTACTACTTCAAGGACTTCTGGAACGCCGACACGGGCATGCTCGCGGCCCTGCACGTCCTCGCGGCCCTCGGCGGCCAGGACGGCCCGCTGTCCGCCCTCGTCGCCCAGTACGACCGCTACGTCGGCTCCGGCGAGATCAACTCCACGGTCGCTGACCAGAAGGCACGCCTCGCCGCGCTCCGCGCCGTCTACGCCACCCGCGAGGACGTCACCCTGGACGACCTCGACGGACTCACCGTGGCCGCCGCCGACTGGTGGTTCAACGTCCGCCCCTCCAACACGGAACCCCTGCTGCGGCTGAACGCGGAGGCCCGCGACGAGGCGACCATGGCCAAGGTGCGGGACGAGGCGCTGGCCATCATCCGAGGCTGACATCCGACCCTGCGGCCCCCGGGGCGGCCCCCACCTCCACGGCCGCCCCGCCCCGCATCGCGCCGCCACGCGGCCGGGCGCCCGGGCGCGGCCGGGCTCCGACTGCCGGTCCGGTGCGGGGCCGAAGGGCAGCGCTCGCCCGGCCCCCGCGGGTCGCCCTCACGGCGGTACCCTGACCAGGCGCATCAGTGCACGCCCGCATCCGCCCGAAGGGACACCCCATGCCGCTCGAAGCCGGCCTCCTGGAGATCCTCGCCTGCCCGGCCTGCCACGCTCCCCTCAAGGAGCAGGACACCGAGCTGATCTGCACCGGTCAGGACTGCGGCCTCGCGTACCCCGTCCGCGACGGCATCCCGGTCCTCCTCGTCGACGAGGCCCGCCGCCCCGCCTGACGACGAGCCCCGCCCGGGACCGGCGGCCGGCCCGGGAACGCGGCCGCCCAAGGCGCCCACCGCACAGACGAGCCCGCAACCAGGACCCCGGCGCACCGGAGGCTGTCACCCATGCTCGACGAATCCCTGCTCGACACCCCGGAAGGCCTCGCCGAGGCCGACCGCCGAGGTCTCCTGCGGGGCGCCGCGGAAGCCGGCGCCCGCGTGCGCACCGCCGCCCGCCAGGCCGTCGAGGCCGGCATCGGCGACCTCAAACCGGACGGCCGGCCCCGGTCGGTCCTGATCGCCGGCCCCGGCGCCGCCGCCACCCACGCCGCCGACCTCCTCGGCTCGCTCGCCGGCCCCGGCAGCCCCGTCATCCGGCTCGCGCCCTCCGGCGTCGCCCCCGCCGCCGGCGCCCTGCGCTGGGAACTGCCGGGCTGGGCCGGCTCCGTCGACCTGCTGCTGATCGCCACCCCGGACGGCACCGAACCCAGCCTCTCGCTCCTCGCCGACCAGGCCTACCGCCGCGGCTGCTCGGTCGTCGCCGTGGCCCCCGCCCGCACCCCGCTCGGCGAGGCGGTCACCGGCGCGCACGGCCTGTTCGTACCGATGGCGACGGCCCCCTACGACCAGGAGGAACCGCTCGCCGCGTCCTCCCCGGGCGTCCTGTGGGCGCTGCTCACCCCGCTGCTCGCCCTCCTCGACCGCATCGGCCTGGTCACCGCCCCGCCCGAGGCCCTGGAGAAGGCCGCCGACCGCCTCGACCACATCGCCGAACGGTGCGGCCCGGCCATCGTGACGTACAGCAACCCCGCCAAGACGCTCGCCGCCGAACTCGCCGACGCGCTCCCGGTGATCTGGACGGAGGGCGCGGCGGCCGGTCCCGCGGGCCGGCGTTTCGCCGCCGCCCTCGCCGAACTGGCCGGCCGGCCCGCCCTGGTCGCCGAACTCCCCGAGGCGGTTGCCGCCCACAGCGCCCTGCTCGCAGGCCCGCTCGCCGCCAGCGCCGATCCGGACGACTTCTTCCGCGACCGGGTCGAGGAACCGGCCGCGCTGCACACGCGCGTGGTGCTGCTCCGCGACCGGCCCATCGGCGGCCTCACCGCCGCCCCGGCAGCCCGTGACCTGGCCCTCAGCCACGACACTCCCGTCAGCGAACTGGAACCGGAACCCGGCGACGAACTGGAGACCCTTGCCGAGCTGATCGCCATGACGGATTTCGCCGCCGTTTACCTGGCGCTCGCTTCGGGGGCCTGATCTGGTAGCCGACGCCCGACCGGCCGTACGCGGGACGAACCCGAGACGTACACCGCGACACCACGCAGCAAACACCCGGCAGAGAGAACCCATGGACCGCCTCGACAACACCATCCGCCCCTACGCCTGGGGTTCGGCCACCGCCATCCCGAAGCTCCTCGGCGTCGAGCCGACCGGCGAACCACAGGCGGAGATGTGGATGGGCGCCCACCCCGGCGCGCCCTCGCGCACCGCGCGCGGCACGCTCGTCGACGTCATCGACGCGGACCCGAAGCGGGAACTGGGACCGGAGGCGGTCGCCAAGTTCGGCCCGCACCTGCCGTTCCTGCTGAAGATCCTCGCGGCCGGCGCCCCGCTCTCCCTCCAGGTCCACCCCGACCTGGAACAGGCCCGGCAGGGCTACGCGGACGAGGAGCGGCGCGGCATCCCGGTGGACGCCCCGCACCGCAACTACCGGGATGCCAACCACAAGCCCGAACTGATCTGCGCGCTCACCGAGTTCGACGGCTTGTGCGGCTTCCGTGACCCGCTGCGCGCCGCCGACCTGCTCGACGGCCTCGGCGTCGACTCCCTCAAGCCGTACGTCGACCTGCTGCACGCCCGCCCCGAGGACGCGGCGCTGCGCGAGGTCCTTACCGCGATCCTCACCGCAGACCGCGACGAGATGGCCCAGACCGTCGCCCAGGCCGCCACCGCCTGCGCCCGGCTCGGCGGCGAGCACGCCCCCTACGCGGGCATCGCCCACCACTACCCGGGCGACCCCGGCGTCATCGCGGCCATGCTCCTCAACCATGTCCGCCTCCAGCCCGGCGAGGCCCTGTTCCTCGGCGCCGGCATCCCGCACGCCTATCTGAGCGGACTCGGCGTCGAGATCATGGCCAACTCCGACAACGTGCTGCGCTGCGGCCTCACCCCCAAGCACGTCGACGTCCCCGAGCTTCTGCGCATCGTCCGCTTCGAGCCGGGCGACCCGGGCGTGCTCCGCCCGGAGGCGTCCCCGGACGGCGAGGAGGTCTACGAGACGCCGATCGACGAGTTCCGGCTCTCCCGGTACGTCCTGCCGGCCGGCGGCACCACCCACGACCTGACCCTGCCGACCCCGCAGATCCTGCTGTGCACGGCCGGCTCCGTACGGGCGGGCGAACACGAGCTGACCCCCGGCCGGTCCGTGTTCGTACCGGCGGCCGAGAAGGCGGAGGTGTCCGGCACCGGCACCCTCTTCCGGGCCACCGTACGACTCTGACCGGACTTGTCCGACGATCCGACCGAGGTTGTGGACACTTGCCGTTCCACCACCCGACGGGGCTGCAAGAATGGTCCACCGGCAAAGGGCGGGCAAAGGCGACCGGCACCGGCCTGGACGGCGTAGACGTACGTAGGCGAAGGGACAACGCGGACACATGAGCGCGTCAGGCGGCACCAAGGCGATCGTGGCGGCACTCGGCGCCAACCTTGCGATCGCGGTATCGAAGTTCGTGGCGTTCGCGTTCAGCGGCTCGTCGTCGATGCTCGCCGAGGGCGTGCACTCCCTCGCCGACTCCGGCAACCAGTTCCTGCTGCTCATCGGCGGCAAGAAGGCCCAGCGCGAGGCGACCCCGCAGCACCCCTTCGGCTACGGCCGCGAGCGCTACATCTACGCCTTCCTCGTCTCGATCGTCCTCTTCTCGATCGGCGGCATGTTCGCCGTCTACGAGGGCTACGAGAAGATCCGCCACCCCCATGAGCTGGAGCACTGGTACTGGCCGGTGGGCGTCCTCGTCTTCGCGATCATCGCTGAGGGCTTCTCCTTCCGCACGGCCATCAAGGAGTCCAACGAGCAGCGCGGCAAGCTCTCCTGGTCGCAGTTCATCCGCCGGGCCAAGGCCCCCGAGCTGCCGGTGGTCCTCCTGGAGGACTTCGGCGCCCTGATCGGCCTCGTCCTCGCCCTCGGCGGCGTCGGCCTGGCCCTGCTCACCGGCGACGGCATCTGGGACGGCATCGGCACCCTGTGCATCGGTGTCCTGCTCGTCCTCATCGCCCTCGTCCTTGCCGCCGAGACCAAGTCGCTGCTCCTCGGCGAGGCCGCCGGCGTCGAGGACGTCAAGAAGATCGAGGCCGCGATCACCGACGGCGACACCGTCACCCGCGTCATCCACATGCGCACGCTCCACCTCGGCCCCGAGGAACTGCTGGTCGCCGCCAAGATCGCGGTCCAGCACGACGACACGGCCACCGAGGTCGCCGACGCCATCGACGCCGCCGAGGCCCGCATCCGCGCCGCCGTCCCCATCGCCCGGGTCATCTACCTGGAACCGGACATCTACAGCGAGGCCGAGGCCACCCGCGGCCCCGACCCGGAAGCCGTCCCCGGCGGCCCCACCCCGCACACGGCCGAGCACTGACCCCGGCCCCGCCCCCACGCCCCGCCGCACCCGACGCCCCGGGAAAGGCGTGAAGTGTTCGCAGACCGACTGGGGACGGTCCCACCCTCCGGTGTAGCTTGGGACGGAGCCAGACGTCGCTGCTGATGGCGGTCGGGCGGCCCCGGTGCGGGCCGACCGAGGGAGAGAGGGCCTCCGACGGACTGCGCTGCGCGTACGTGGGCATGCCTGTGTCCTCCTTTCGGGCACCCCTGTGTCCGCCGCCGCGCAGACCAGCCGTACCCACCTCGACCCAACCCCCGAGGAGCAGCCCGCAATGACGACTGTCGACAACCGACAGGACTTCAAGGTCGCCGACCTCTCCCTGGCCGAGTTCGGCCGCAAGGAGATCACCCTCGCCGAGCACGAGATGCCTGGCCTCATGGCGATCCGCAAGGAGTACGCCCAGGCGCAGCCCCTCGCCGGCGCCCGCGTCACCGGCTCCCTGCACATGACCGTGCAGACCGCCGTCCTCATCGAGACCCTGGTCGCCCTCGGCGCCCGCGTCCGCTGGGCCTCCTGCAACATCTTCTCCACCCAGGACCACGCGGCCGCCGCCATCGCCGTCGGCCCGAACGGCACCCCCGACAACCCCCAGGGCATCCCGGTCTTCGCCTGGAAGGGCGAGACCCTGGAGGAGTACTGGTGGTGCACCGAGCAGGCGCTGACCTGGCCGGACAGCGCCACCGGCGGCCCCAACATGATCCTGGACGACGGCGGTGACGCCACCCTCCTCGTCCACAAGGGCGTCGAGTACGAGAAGGACGGCAAGGTCCCCGGCCTGGACACCGCCGAGTCCGACGAACACCGCGTCATCCTCCAGCTGCTCCACCGCACCCTCGGTGAGAACCCGCAGAAATGGACCCAGCTGGCCTCCGAGATCCGCGGTGTCACCGAGGAGACCACCACCGGCGTCCACCGCCTGTACGAGATGCAGCGCGACGGCGTCCTCCTCTTCCCGGCGATCAACGTCAACGACGCCGTCACCAAGTCGAAGTTCGACAACAAGTACGGCTGCCGCCACTCCCTGATCGACGGCATCAACCGCGCCACCGACGTCCTGATCGGCGGCAAGACCGCGGTCGTCTGCGGCTACGGCGACGTGGGCAAGGGCTGCGCGGAGTCCCTGCGCGGACAGGGCGCCCGCGTCATCATCACCGAGATCGACCCGATCTGCGCGCTCCAGGCGGCCATGGACGGCTACCAGGTCACGACCCTCGACGAGGTCATCGACAAGGCCGACATCTTCATCACCACGACCGGCAACAAGGACATCATCATGGCCTCGGACATGGCCAAGATGAAGCACCAGGCGATCGTCGGCAACATCGGCCACTTCGACAACGAGATCGACATGGCCGGCCTCGCCAAGGTCCCCGGCATCGTCAAGGACGAGGTCAAGCCCCAGGTCCACACCTGGACCTTCCCGGACGGCAAGAAGATCATCGTGCTGTCCGAGGGCCGCCTGCTGAACCTGGGCAACGCCACCGGTCACCCGTCGTTCGTGATGTCCAACTCCTTCGCGGACCAGACCCTGGCCCAGATCGAGCTGTTCACCAAGCCCGACGAGTACCCGACCGGCGTCTACACGCTGCCCAAGCACCTCGACGAGCGGGTCGCCCGCCTCCACCTGGACGCACTCGGCGTGAAGCTGACCACGCTGCGCCCCGAGCAGGCCGCGTACATCGGCGTGAAGGTCGAGGGCCCGTACAAGCCGGACCACTACCGCTACTGAGCACCGCCCCACAGGCGAATCTCCGGGGAGTGCGCGTCCCGCCACGGACGCACACCTCCGGCGCCGGCCCCTCCGAGGCAGGCCCCCGCACCCCCGTGCCGGGGGCCTGCCCCTTTGGTCCGACCGGCCGTCACACCGGCCGGGACGGTCCGTCGAGCAGACCGGACCACCAGCCCGTCAAGCCCCAGGACCCCCATGCCCCGCGGCCGCTATTCGCTCCTCGATCCGCACCATCGCACCCCCTTCGCACAAGAACACTTCCAGTGCGCCCCCGGCCCCTCCGGCTGGCGCTACGTCTCCCGGCTGACCACCCCTTCGGGCGAACCCAGCGGCTCCGTCGACCTCGCCATCGACGACCTCGGCCGCCCCATCCGCCTCGAAGTCCACGCGGCCGGCTGGCAGGTGCGCGGCGCCGCCCTCGACGGCGTCACCTGGGTCCGCACCGACCCCACCGGCTCCCATGCCACCGAAGGCAATGTGCGCGCCCACGCCTTCACCGGCACCTCTCCCGCCTTCCTCATCGCCACCGCCCGCCTCCTGCGCCTCACCCCTTCCGCCTCCGCGACCCGCGTACGCCTCGTGGCCTTCACGGACCCGGTCCTCGCCCCACGCACCGTGGACCAGTCCTGGGCCTTGGTGAACAGCGAAGCACACGCCACTGACAACGGCCCCCTGACCGTGGACGAATACCAGGTCACAGCCCTGGACACGGGCGAACGGCACACCGTCCACATCGCCGGCGACGTGGTGCTGGCCGCACCCGGCGTCGAACTGGAAGACCTCGAATCGCCCCCGTCGGCCTTCCGCTGACCCGGGTCACCCACCTACGCAGGCGGCACGAAGCCAGTGGCCGGACGGTCGGCCGGAGCCGGAGCCGGAGCCGGAGCCGGCGGCACAGGCGGCGCGACGGGCGCCGGAGCCCGCGTACCGTCCTGTGCGGGGTATCCCACCGGCGGCGAAGACGGCGGCTGGGCATACGCGCCCGGCGCGGGCGGCTGCGCCACCGGAGCGACATGACCGCCCGGCGCCCCACCCGCCGCAGGAAAACCGGACGGCGCCCCACCGGCACCGGGCACACCGCCGAAGGCCGCCCCACCGGCGGGCGCCCCCGCGACGGCCGCTCCGCCGCCGAAAGCCTTCCGGGCCTCACGCGCCTGACGCTCCTGCACCACCGCCGCCAGATACGCGGCCGGCGGAACACCCTGCGGCGCCGGGGCCCCCGTGCGCGCAGCCAGATCGGCCGCCAGCCGCTCCGCCATCGCCCACGACACCTGGGGGTCGAGCTGCTGCATCCGCGTCAGGTACTGACGGACCGCGAGCCACAGACCGTCCGGGACCGCGGACAGATCGAGCGCCGAGAAACGCCCCGCCAGCCACGGCGGCGGAGGCGGCACGAAACGGGCCTGCCCGACCGGCACCCGCTCCCGCACGACCAGCGTGCCCGCGAAGACATCCCCGAGCCGCCGCCCCCGCGCCGACACCAGTGAGGCGATGCACGCGACCACACCGAACGTCACCAGGATCTCCACGACACCGAGCGCCCCGCGCATCAGCGCGTGCCGGAACCGGATCGGCCCGCCGTCGTCCCGTACCACCCGCAGCCCGCACGCCATCTTCCCCAGCGAGCGCCCATGGCTGAGCGTCTCCACGGCGATCGGCCCGCCCACCAGTACCAGCAGGAACGACGCGATCGACAGCGCCATCTGCGCCGCGTCGTCCAGGGACGCCGTCGACGCCACCAGCACCGTGGCCACGGCGATATAGACGAGCATGGCCACGGTCAGGTCGAGCAACACCGCCAGTGCCCTGCTCGGCAGCTTGGCAGGGCGTAGTTCGAGCGCCACCGCCTCGCCCGTCACCAGCTCACTCACACCCGTCGTCCTTCCCCTGGTCCGCCCCGAGAACCGCAAGTCTGCCAAGCTGAGGGCGCATCGTGCGCCAGTAGGACAAGCTGACAGCGACAAAGAGCGGTCGACCAACGGCCGACGACCAGCCGACGACCGGCCGAGGAGCAGGCACAACCGATGGACCTGGACGTCTTCGTCTCCGCCCACCGAGCCGAGTGGGACCGCCTCGACGCCCTGCTGCGCCGACGGCGCCGCCTCAACGGCGCCGAAGCGGACGAACTCGTCGCCCTGTACCAGCGCACCGCCACCCACCTCTCGCTGATCCAGTCCAGCGCCCCCGACCCCCAGCTGACCGGTCGGCTCAGCCAGCTGGTGGCACGCGCGCGCAGCGCCGCCACAGGCACGCGCCGCGCATCCTGGCGCGACGTGACCCGGTTCCTGGGCCAGGGTTTTCCGGCCGCGGTGTACCGCTCGCGCCGGTGGTGGGTACCGACCGCACTGCTGTCCACGGCGGTCGGGGTCCTCCTGGGCTGGTGGATCGGTACGCACCCGGAGGTGCAGTCGTCGATCGCCGCCCCCAGCCAGCTGCGGGAGCTGACCCGCCCGGACGGCGAATACGAGACGTACTACTCCAGCCACCCCGCCGCCTCGTTCGCGGCCCAGGTCTGGACGAACAACGCCCAGGCCGCCGCGCTCTGTCTGGTCCTGGGTGTCTTCCTGGGCCTCCCCGTGCTCTGGATCCTCTTCCAGAACATGCTCAACCTGGGCGTCGGCTTCGGCCTGATGTCGTCGGCCGGCCGGCTCGACACCTTCCTAGGCCTGGTCCTCCCGCACGGCCTGCTGGAACTGACCGCCGTCTTCGTCGCCGCCGGGACGGGCCTGCGTCTGGGCTGGACCGTCATCGACCCCGGCCCGCGCACCCGCCGTACGGCCCTCGCCGAGGAGGGCCGGGCCGCCATCGGCATGGCGATCGGGCTGGCCCTCGTCCTCTTCCTCTCCGGAGCCATCGAAGGCTTCGTCACCCCGTCGGGCCTGCCCACCTGGGCCCGCATCGGCATCGGAATCGCCGCTGAGCTGGCCTTCCTCGCCTACGTCTTCGTACTGGGCGGCCGCGCTGTCAGGGCCGGTGACACGGGCGACCTGGAGACCTCGGAACGCAGCGCGACCGCTCCGATGGCCGCCTGATGTGCGGGCACCGTCGGTGACCTGCTAGTCTCCTCTTCGCCCCCGGGGACCCGTTGACACGGGTCGAGTGGGGAGGTAGATTCAAACAGTTGCCCAGAGCTGGACATGCTCTGTGGTACCCGTTAGAATTTATCCGCTTCTCGTGGAGTGACATTCCGAGAAGCCCATCCCGATTTACTCAGGAAATGAGTGGCCGGTCTGACCGGTCAAGAACTTCTGATAAAGTCGGGTCCGCCGGAAAGGGAAACGCGAGAGCGGGAACCTGGAAAGCACCGAGGAAATCGGGTCGAGAAAAGATCTGATAGAGTCGGAAACACCGAAGGGAAGCGCCCGGAGGAAAGCCCGAGAGGGTGAGTACGAAGGAAGCGTCCGTTCCTTGAGAACTCAACAGC